>CAYOHQ010000333.1:0-3666 GCA_964403805.1 uncultured Thioalkalispiraceae bacterium
CTATTCAATCCATTCTCAAACTAACATATTTTCCCAGAGAGCTTCAATTACCCTTTAAGATTTGTGAAAACACTGTATTATTAACGCTAAAAAAGAAACTAACCTTATTTATATCAATAGCTTGAAAATAGTTGTTTGCTTTTAATTACCAATTAGATATTTTGATACTAAAACTAAAGAATTATAAACCTAAATGAAAAGACAAAAAGACATACAACAACTGCATCAATACCTGACTAACAATATTGTCGGACAAAAACACCTACTTGAAAGTTTGATGATAAGTCTTCTTACTGGAGGTCATGTACTGGTAGAAGGTTTACCGGGTTTGGCGAAAACAACATCGATTAAAACTCTGGCGAATGGCGTTCATGCAGGTTTTAATCGAGTACAGTTTACACCTGATCTTTTACCTGGCGATCTAACAGGTTCAGAAATTTATAATCCGGAAACCAGAAAGTTTGATTTTCAGAAAGGTCCATTATTTAATGAAATTATTTTAGCCGATGAAATAAATCGTGCTCCTGCTAAAGTTCAATCTGCTTTATTAGAAGCAATGCAGGAAAAACAAATAACAATTGGTACAAAAACTCATAACTTACCTGAATGTTTCATGGTGATGGCGACGCAAAATCCTATTGAGCAATCGGGCACCTATCCTTTACCAGAAGCTCAAATGGATAGATTTTTAATGCACGTAATAGTTGATTACCCAAACGAAGAAGAAGAACTTGAAATATTAAAAGCAGATAAAAAGAAATTAAGTACTTTAAATAATCAACATAGCCCGACCTCAGTAGCAACAATATTAGCAGCAAAAAAAGATCTTGCCGAAATTCACATTGAAGAACAATTGCAACGTTATATAGTGTCTATCGTTCTATCTACTCGTAATCCGGGAAAGTGGGTTAACGAAGCTAAAGACTGGATCGAAGTAGGAGCATCCCCTCGTGCCAGTATGGCAATTTCAAAAGCAGCTATTGCACATGCTTATCTGGACAACAGAGATTATGTCACGCCAGATGACATTTTAGCAATTGCGCACAATTGTTTACGACATAGAATTATTTTAAGTATTCAGGCTGTAATGGCTAAAGTAGATAAAAACGATCTTATTTCAAAATTATTAAAAGCAGTTCCAATTCCGTAAGCTTATTAAAATGTTCTTATCTACTAAAGTTAAAAAAAATAAATTACTAACGTTATTACGTAACAAATCGACCATTTCGTCTAATGCCACAGTTTTGACTGATAGCGAAATAGATGAGCTTCTTGCAGAATATTTTTCTACCGCAATCCGTTCACCAGAACAAAAAACGCTAAAATTACAAGGTGAGTTTCAATCAAAACTACGTGGTGGTGGACTCGAGTTTGAAGAATTAAGAATGTACCAACCCGGAGATGACATTCGATCGATTGATTGGAAAACTACAGCTCGGCTCAATAAACCTTATGTAAGAATTAATAAAAAAGAGCAAAGTTCATCTATTCTTATTTTTTTAGATTTTAGCAACTCGATGCACTTTGGAACCAAACAGCGTCTAAAGTCGAGTCAGGCAGCACGCCTTGCTGTTTTATTAATTGCTAAAGGTTTAAAAAAAGAGATCGATATCACTATCGCGATATTTAATGGCTCTAAAACTTTTTTTTACAATAAAGTATCTGGTTCAAGACACATTTTTGAATTGATTTCGAACATAAATAAACCCACAATAAAATCCAATGATGTAGAGTTAAAAACCAATTTCACTCACTCATTAGAAAGTATTGCTGTTCTACCAAATAGTTATGAAAATGTTTATATTATGAGTGATTTTAAAAATCTCACAAAATTAACCTTACCCGCAATAGCCGGGCTAGCGTCATCAGGTATTGTTAAATTAATTAAAATAACAGATCCTGTTGAATATAGATTACCAAAAATTGGTAAAACCAATTTTTTTGATACCACATCCAATAAATTCATTAGCATTAACACCAGTTCATCGAAGATAAGAAAGGAATTATTACAAGTGATGGAATTACGCGATCTTGCGCATAAAACAATAGCAGAAGAAATTGGTTTGAAAATTAATTTCTGTTCAACTACTGATGATACTTTAAAGTTTTTTATTAGAGCTGGAATGAATTTGTAGAATGGATATTTACGACATTATAGTTGATGCTCCTGTAGCAAGCACAAATTTTATTTTTAATAATAATAGTGTAAGTCTTCTAATTTTCGGCGTTACATTGCTTATTTCGTTGTTATTTATTGTCTATTACCGACGATTTATTTCTATTTGTACACTACATTATATAGCTACATTATTAAAGCACGACAAAATAAGCTATAAAAATTTCGCCTATCTATTAGCAAAAATACTATGCTACCGACATAAAGCCACAAGAATTTCAAAAAAAGAACCTCCTTTTAAGAGTTCTAAAAAGAAACAGTATGTCTGGATTGCGTTAGTCGACATTTTAAACGAAGTTCGCTATGGAAAGGACACTGTATCAGCTCAGTCACACACAAAACTATATAAAACAGCACTCGAATGGCTTCGACACTCATAACTGAAATTAATTTTTTATATCCACTATGGTTTATAGCTCTGCCCATAATATGGCTTGCCGGAATAATATTACTTAAATATTACAATAAAAACAGCTTAATGCAAGATAATATAATTTACCAACATACCAGCATTTATTTATTATCAAGAACTACAGAAATCATTTATAAAAAAAATAATCTGTATTTTATTTTATTTCTGATTGGTCTTAGTTTATCAGTTATTACTCTCGCTAGACCACAATCATTTAGCGATTGGATACCGGAAGAACCCATCGGTCATGAAGTTGTATTACTTATCGATATTTCTCAAAGCATGAGTATTCGTGATTACAGTTATAAAGGTAAAAGTATTACACGATTTGATGTATTAAAAGGCATCGTTAATAAGTTCATCTCTGATAGGCCAAAAGATCATTTTTCTATTGTAGTTTTTTCAAGTAAAGCTGCAACCTTAGTACCCATGACAGCAGACAACAAACTAACAAGGGTAATGTTGGATCGACTTACACTAGGATTATTAGGTGAGGAAACTGCGATTGGCGATGCACTGGCACTATCAATTAAACAGTTTAAAAATAAAAACAGTAAACGGCCTTTATTATTGCTATTTTCCGATGGTGACAATACTGGCGGTGGCATCAACCCATCTGAAGCACTTGCATTAGCTAACACTTTAGATTTTAGAATTTACACGGTTGCGATTACAAGTCAAAAGTTAAGAAATACCGATACAGCAGATTTTGAATTTAAAAATTTGGCATTAAAAACGGGGGGTAAATATTATCATGCAAAAAATAGCTTTTCTTTGCAAAAAATAATTAATGATATAAATAATCTGGAAAAAACGATAACACCAAAATCAACAAAACGAAAAATAATTGAATGGTATTACATACCTTTATTACTTAGCATTTTATTAATTACTATTTCACAACTAATGGTAAGCCGAAGATGAATAGCATGATGATAATTGATTATATTAATTTAATCACTGTTCAGAGACCGCTATATTTAGTGCTTGTGCTTCAACCATTACTTTTCATCTTTTTAAACCGCATAAAAATGCACAACTAATCAAAATATACTAATAAAGTATTAAGATAGGAATA
>CAYOHQ010000334.1:0-3657 GCA_964403805.1 uncultured Thioalkalispiraceae bacterium
ACAAACAATATACAGCATATATAATATTCGTATTCACACTTAGATGATAACTATACAAAAATAATAAAATCACATCCAAAAAAATCGTATCTGGTTTACCGTTATATGTTACCTGAGCGTAAACAATTACACATGAAACGAGCCTCGGTTTGGGCACAGCGTAAAAAAATAGACATATCCAATGACAGAATTATAGGCAACAGCTTTTTTGCCGTTACATTACTAAACCGTTCCATCAAAAAAATGCGTGCTTATTTAAAACGCGATTATCTGGTTGAAATAATTGAATCAGCATTGGAGAATAATGCTTTTAATTCTGTCTATCCCGATTTAACGCTTGGGCCCGATCAACGCATAGCCTCAAAAGGTGCCTACATTCTAGGCCCGCTAAGTAATAAAGATGTAAACAAAAAACAAAATCATGTATGGATTCGACATTAAAGAAATGGTGCCGGAAATAGGAATCGAACCTACGACCTTCGCGTTACGAGTGCGCTGCTCTACCAACTGAGCTATTCCGGCTTGACTCAATTATTAATTTTAAATAAATATTTCAGGATAGCCACCGTCTAAAACTGACTTAATCAATCCTGATCAATATCATACATCACCATGAAAAATAGTATCATATTTACGCTCAATAACCTCAACTTCTTCCTCAGTAATCTGGTTAAACTCTTTATCCTGAGCACGTTTTGATAACTTACCGCGATTTTGATTGAGAAAGCGAATAAGAAGATCAACCAGCTTATCCGGCATATCAATATAGTTTTTTATAAAATCATTCAGAAGATCATATTTTTTAAGATAGTCTACTTCCTCAGGTAGTGTTTTATTAACTGTTTCCTCAACACATTTGAAAAAAAACTCAGCTTGTTTAGTAGCATCAAAATACCGATACAGATCTATAGTCTCATTCAATACTTCGATATTATTTTTTTCGGTCGGCCGCCACTCGATTAGATTGAGTCTGGGTTTTGAATAATGTTCCAGCGTTTGCCTGTAATCATCAATACGATCCAGAATAACGGAGGACACTGGAAAAACCAACCCTTTAGGAACAAATCCTTTTTCTGCCAAAACATGATGAAACAAATAACGATGAATACGTCCATTGCCATCTTCAAACGGATGAAGAAACACAAAACCAAAAGCAATCTGTGTTGCCATGAGTACTGAGTCATAATCACTCTTGCTAAGTAGCCTGACTGTTTCAATCAAACCGGTTAGAAGACTTTCCAAATCTTCTGGCCGCGCCGAGATATGAACAGGCATAGGCAATCCACTTGCACGATCATGATCACCAACAAATCCACCTTCAGTGCGCAAGCCAGGTATGACAAAACGATTATCCGCAATAACAACCCGTTGCAGAGACTCCAGCTCTTCAATAGTCAGCTTCCGTTGCCCTGCTTCGCCGATAATTTTTCCCCACCGCTCAATGCGATTGTGTGGTGGTGACTCCCCTTCTATAGTGTAGGATGCTTTTGAATCTTTTAGTAATAAAAAAGCAGCCGCTCTACTCAATAGATCTGCATGTGTTTTACCAATGTGGTCGATAGCAACCTGAGACAAATTCATAGCAATAAAACGATCAAGTGTTTTTGTTCGCCTTATCAGTGGGCAAAAATGTCGGTTACCGGGTAAATTATTGCGAACACGGTGGCGTTTTGAGTCTCGAGTAGGCCCAGCATATTGGAGCGTATCGTTGATAAGCGCAACAAAATTACCCTGCGTTGCATCCGCGATGTCCAGTTCTTTGTTGCATAGCCACTCATACAAAAACCAAATTCGACGACTATAAGCACCTGTTGGTTCCGAGCGAATAATGTCGATAACAGCAACTGGATCAATCGACACAAACAAGGCTTTTAGTATAGCCAGATCAATACCTTCATGTTTAAGTGCAAATACCAAGTGACCACGCAAACTATCATCAGGTTTGTGTCTCGGTGTAAAAATACGCCATCGCCCATTTTCATATCGTTTGTGTTTGGTTCCGATAACGCAGAGGTAATCCGGTGCAGGTACAGGTAAGCCATATCGGGAGCGCAACGCCGCATAGCCAGCAAACGTAGCACCTTCTTCTATAACTGGAAAAGCGTGAAAAACAGCGTTGGAACGCGAATATTGATTATATTCAGGCATCTTCATGAATCCTGATTTTAAATTAACATCGCCATAATTTCATGAAAAACGATTATTGTCCATGAATTTAGATTATATTTTGCATATCTTATGAATAATGATTATATTTGTGTATTTATGAGCGATAAAAGCCTATTATTGGAAAAAGAGCGTGGTGCCTCGGCAAAACTTCATGTTTCGTCCTTCTTCTTGTCTTGCTGCAAGCGTTTAATATCAGCTTCAATTTCATTAAGACTCATTTCCTTGCTTATCTGTTGTTGTTCTTCCCTGTATTTTTTATATTCCAATGCCGCTTTTTCTTCTGCCATTTTATGGCTAATTTTACCTGCATGGGTTAATAGTTCCCGGCCATTAAGTTCAAGTATAGCATCCAACCTACCGATCCAATCCTGCATGGTCATTGGTTGTTGTTGTTGTGCCATGGTTTCTGCAAAAGCGAGATATTGTTCAACCAACAACCCCAGCAACTGGATTTCTTCTTCATGCAAATAATTTTTGGCTATACTGACATCCTGTTTTTTAACTGAATCCAGTTTATCTTTATTAAAAGACTGCATACCTAATAGTGGCAATGTCGCATCCACTCGTCGATAAACCAGCTCTGCGGCTGTTTTCTGGCTAATGGCCCATAACAACTTATTTTGCACAATCTTAAAAAATTCAATGGTTTTTTCATCTTTAGGAGCATAGTCAATACTGGTAGTATAAATGTCCTTAATTTTTTGATAAAAAAAGCGTTCCGATATTCGAATTTCACGAATCCGGCTCTGTAGTTCATCAAAGTAATTCATCGACTGACCGGTTTTAAAACGCTCATCATTCAAGACAAAACCTTTGATAATGTACTCTTTCAAACGCTGAGTCGCCCAAATTCTAAACTGAGTTCCTTGCTTGGATTTAACACGATAACCTACGGAAATAATAACATCGAGGTTGTAATGTTTAACCTCCTTAATCTGAGTTTTTCCTTGAATAGCACCATGTTTAGTGGTGTGTCGGAAATTCCGACACACCACTTTTTCATCTAGTTCACCTTCTTTAAAAATATTGGTGATGTGTTCTGTAATTGTGCTCCGGCCTTTATCAAATAATTCACCCATTTGTGCCTGGGTTAACCACACGGTTTCATCTTCGAGATGGACATCGACTTTTATGTTTCCTTCTGAGGATTGATAGATGAGGATTTGGGAGATATTACTGTGCATGACCACTCACTTTCATAGATAATGTTTCAACAACTAACCAATCGCTAACATCAGCTAAAAAATATTTTATAAATGTGCTCAATTTCTCTGAAACTGCCATTTCACTATTCTCATATTGATATCTGTTAGTTATTTACCTATCCCACTTGCGAATCACTTGAATAAGTGTTCACTAACTTTGTCAAAATCAAGTTCAAAAATTCTTTTAGTTTTTCAATTTCATTCATATTTGAAAGTAGCTGTGTATAATAATCCTCAAGAAAATGACACCACTTATTTTCTAACTCATCATCACCATTCAATC
>CAYOHQ010000335.1:0-3647 GCA_964403805.1 uncultured Thioalkalispiraceae bacterium
AATTAATTAAATGTTTCTACATTATTATTGTTAACTAAAATTTTACTTTTTAATCCTATATTCAGCTGACCGCGCATGCGCCGTTAAACCTTCGCCTCGGGCTAAGATTGAAGCCGTCTTACCCAGTGTTGATGCACCGGCATCGGAACACATTATTAGACTACTTCTTTTTTGGAAATCATATACGCCTAGCGGTGAACTAAATCTCGCTGTTCGTGATGTTGGTAAGACATGGTTTGGACCTGCGCAATAATCACCAAGCACTTCAGCTGTATAACGGCCCATAAATATTGCACCGGCATGTTTAATTTGAGTTGCCACTTGCTCGGCATTTTCAATTGATAATTCCAAATGTTCAGGTGCAATATAATTAGCAACATCAACAGTATCCGATAATTTTGGAACGTGAATAAATACAGCGCGATTACTTAATGATGCTTCAATAATTTCCTTGCGTTCCATTGTCGGTAATAGTTTTTTTATGCTGGCTTTTACTAATGATAAAAAATCAGCATCCTGTGATATCAAAATAGATTGCGCGTCTTCATCATGTTCAGCCTGTGAAAATAAATCCATCGCTATCCAGTCCGGATCGGTTTTACCATCACACAGCACCAATATTTCAGATGGTCCGGCAATCATATCAATTCCAACGCTCCCGAAAACCATTCCTTTTGCAGTTGCAACATATATATTCCCCGGGCCAACAATTTTATCGACTCGAGTTATTGACTCGGTGCCATACGCTAATGCCGCAATCGCTTGCGCACCACCGATAGAATAAACCGCAGTAACACCAACCAAATGTGCCGCCGCAAAAACCAACTCATTAATTTCATCTGCAGGTGTCGGAACGACCATTATTATTTCACTAACACCGGCAACTACCGCTGGAATAACATTCATTATTACCGATGAAGGATATGCTGCTTTACCGCCCGGAACATAAACACCAACCTTTTCAATAGCAGTAACTTGCTGCCCTAATACGGTGCCATCTTGTTCAGTATAAGACCACGACTCGCATAGTTGATGCTCATGATAAGCACGTACTCGTGCGATTGAGGTTTTCAGTGCCGTCTGTTGTTCAACCGTTATAGAATTATAAGCTTGTTCCAATCTCGCGACATCAATGCTTAAATCATTAATTGATTTAACTGTGCGATTGTCAAACTTATTAGTGAATTCAACTAAAGCCTTATCACCATCACGCCGAACATTGGCTAAAATATGACTAACAGTCTCTTTTATTTTTTCATTAGACGATGCTTCCCAATTTAACGCAGAATCAAGTTGCGTCCAAAATTCTGTATCGCTATATAAAAGTGAATTGATCGATACGCTTGTCATAGTGTTATCCTACCGCATCACTGATCTTATCAATTAACTGCTTAATCGCTTGATGCTTCATTTTCATGGCGGCTTTATTAACAACTAACCGGGAACTGATATCACAAATATGCTCTAACGCTACCAAACCATTTGCTTTTAATGTATTGCCGGTATCCACTAAATCAACAATATAATCAGACAAACCTACAATCGGGGCAAGTTCCATTGAACCATAAAGTTTAATGATGTCGACTTGTTTTCCCAAGCTAGCATAATATTTGCGTGCCGATTTTACATATTTAGTAGCAATACGTAATCGACCCGGGTGTGGTGCTACATTCTCAGGGCCAGCTACCATTAATTTACATTTTGCAATTTGCAAGTCAAGCGGTTCATATAAGCCTTCGCCTCCATGCTCGAGCAATGTATCTTTGCCTGCTACTCCGATATCTGCTGCACCATATTGAACATAGGTTGGCACGTCGGTAGCCCGAATAATCACTAGTTTAATAGTATCGACACTGGTGTCTAAAATTAACTTGCGCGTAGTGGCAAGATCATCTGTCGGAACAATACCGGCATGCGCTAATAATGGTAAAGTATCTTTCAGGATACGCCCTTTTGAAACTGCAATTGTTATCGTGTTGTTCATCATTTTTTATCTTAACGATTTCATGTAGCTGGAATTATATTTCGAATTCAGCAAAATTTCTAATTATTAATGTTGTTGTTTGTATATTTAAACCAGAATTACCTAATCTTGTTTTTACTCCGGTTTACGGTGTATCTTGGCGCCTAGTTGTTGCAGTTTTTCTTCGATACATTCATAGCCGCGATCAATATGATAAATACGTTCAATTGCTGTATCACCCTTGGCAACAAGCGCGGCTAATACCAGACCGGCACTTGCGCGTAGATCTGTCGCCATTACCGGAGCGGCGGTTAACTTCTTAATGCCATTACATATTGCAGTATTTCCTAACAACTTGATATTGGCACCCATTCGTTGTAATTCCTGAATGTGCATGAAACGGTTTTCAAATACAGTTTCTATAATTACTGAGGTTCCCTCGGCAATTGAATTCATAGCGCAAAATTGAGCTTGCATGTCAGTTGGAAAACCGGGATACGGTGCTGTTCGAATATCAACGGCTTTTGGCTTGTTACCATGCATATCCAGTGTTATCCAGTCTTCCCCAACTTCAAGATCAGCACCAGCTTCTTCTAATTTGGCTAACACCGAGTCCAGAGTTGATGGATCGACATCTTTAATTTTAATTCGTCCACCGGTAATGGCTGCAGAAATTAAATAAGTGCCCGCTTCAATTCTATCGGGCATAACGTTATAACGTGTTTCGTGTAACCGCGCAACGCCTTCAATCGTAATTGTATCTGTGCCAACACCCGAGATTTTTGCGCCCATCGAAATTAAACAATTGGCAAGATCAACAACTTCAGGTTCACGTGCAGCATTTTCTAAAATTGTTGTTCCTTCAGCAAGGGTTGCTGCCATCATTAAATTTTCAGTTCCAGTGACAGTAACAATATCCATCACGATTTTGGCACCTTTAAGGCGCTTGGCAACTGCTTTAATATAACCGTTCTCAACCGTAATATCAGCGCCCATTTGTTCGAGACCAGCAATATGAATATTGACTGGCCGGGCTCCAATTGCACAACCACCCGGCAGCGATACTTCGGCCTCACCAAATCGGGCCAACATTGGACCCAAAACTAAAATTGAAGCGCGCATGGTTTTAACCATATCATACGGCGCAACCAGTTTTTTGATGCTTGAACCGTGCACTTCAATATTTAACTTCTCATCAACAATTAATTCAACCCCCATCAAACCTAATAAACCGATAGTCGTTGTAATGTCATGCAGATGCGGTACATTGCAAATAGTTAGTGGACCATCTGATAATAATGCTGAAAAAATGATTGGTAATGCCGCATTTTTTGCACCCGAGATTCTAATTTCGCCATCTAAACGTTGGCCACCTGAAATAATAAGTTTATCCATAATTTATTTTTTATAATTTAGTGAAGGCAGTAAACAGAAAATGAACTAATCAGAATAGTATACTTTGATACGATTTTATTTTATCTGCAGCTTCGTAATGACTGTTCTAATATGCAACCTACTGCACTTGTAATTTTTGTGCTTTTTGCCATTCCGCAGGTGTGTATGTTTTGATTGTTAATGCATGAATGTCACCGGACGTTATACGTTCATTTATCGTTCCATAGATCAATTGCTGTTTTGCAACCATTGATTTATCAGCAAAAATATCACCAATCGCAACAACTTC
>CAYOHQ010000336.1:0-3645 GCA_964403805.1 uncultured Thioalkalispiraceae bacterium
TTTTAAATAAATCTGGACCGAGAAATAATCAACTGACCGGGAATCGTTTACAGGCTCAACTTAACAAACCGCTTGCTCAGCAAAATACATTACTCAATGGTGTTGTTTTGCCTGCACAACAAGTTGCTGATGCAGGTGCAGCTTATTACACAGCAATTGATCCAAATAATAAACGCTTAACGTTAGCTGATTTCAAAACCTTTAATAATTTAAACGATAATCTGGATTCCAATGGTTTAGCTAATGTCGCTGTTTATGTAAACGATGCTGACTTGGGGTTTGGTCGACGTATGTACGTTAGTGTTAATACAGATCCAGTAACTAAGCGAACTTTAAGTGCTGCAAGTTGTGTTGAAAATTATGCGCCCTATATTCAGGATCCAAAATTTCCTAATGACTCAACAAAACTAATACCCGATGTAAATGCGACACCTCAACAAAAAGTAGATAAAGCTACCGCAGGAATTCACACTGGTGATAAGAATGGCGGCTTTATTGCTTCAGTTTGTATGGAGTATTCCGGTTCACCTGGAACCAGTACCGTTTCTGCTTCAGCTTTAAAAGGTCGAAAATTTGTTAAGTTTTTTAGTTATGGTGCTCCTTTAACAGGTAGTTCATTACTTGATGGTAGAATTACAGAGGCTGATCTTGATGGTAATGGTAAAAAAACACAACCCGGTGTTTGTAATGTTTGTCATGGTGGTCAGAGTAATTCATTAAAAGCAGATGGTAGTTACCCATTGCTAGGTGATACCGGTGCTCAATTTCTACCGTGGGATTTGGATACATTTATATTTACAGGTAACACTCTACCTGCTGGTGATCCGGGTAATTTAATTCCTGTTGGGTATCAGGAAATATTTAATCGTTTTAATCAAGCTGTGTTAGATACCTATCCTAAAGTTCAGACATTTAGAGTTATGCAAGCAAATGCAAAAACTCCATTATTGTCAGTAGCACCTGGACTATCTGGAAGTTCTTTTATATCAGTACCAACAGTAGCTAAAAGTCCACTTGAAGGCATTCCTGAAATTACAAGTTTAATGGTTTCAGTGGATTCAGATTTTAATGGTACCGGACCCGGTATTACGAATATACAAGGTGAATTAGTGAGTTTAACACTAATTAATCCAGATCGAATATTGGGGAATACAGCAGGTAGAACTGGTAAATATGTTGGCTTTGGATTTGGTTCACCAGGTTCGCCAAGTAAAATTTTTGCTGCTAAAGATCTATATTGGGGAGATTCTACACCCTATGGAAGAACACCATTGTTACCTAATCCTTACGATTCTACTAGCACCAATCCACCAACGAATATAATTTCCGGAATTTCACATCCACAAGATGATCGTGGTTTTGTTCGACGTGGTGAATGTGTAGCAGGGGCATTACCTCGTGATTATGGATGCCGTAGTGCTGCTGGATCTACACCTACAGCAGGAATTGGAAAGTGGGAATTATTAGTTAAAAATAATAGTACAACAACTACAACTAAATTAAATTCATGGTCACTACACTTTAATGGCATCCCGGAAAAAATTTATTTACCTGCACCTGTCGAGTTAATCAGAGGGTGGTATGGCGGTCTTGATCCAACAACAGGACGCTTAAATCCAAATGCAACCTTCATTGGTAGCTTCATTCCTGCAGGATGGTTGGATGTTAATAATTCTGGAGCAAAGATTACTGACTCGAATGGAAAAATAATTACAAGTTCAGAAACTTTGTACAAAAATGTTATCGCACCTTCTTGTCGTGCATGTCATGTTCAAAGAGGTTCTATTGTGGGTAACGATATCGATTTTTCAAGTTATGCTAAATTTATAAAATATAAAGATAAAATTAAAACGCTGGTTTTTGACAGAGGATTAATGCCACTGGCAAAACGAACTTACAAAAACCGATTTTGGAAATTTGGAAGTGGCCAACCTGAAGAGTTGGCAATACATATTCTTCCATCCGGTTCACCAGTAATAAAACCAGGACGCAATATTGCTAATGCCGGTTTAGAAAGAATTGGTGACTATGCAATACAGTGGACGGGCGTTAATACCGTTGTGAATCTGGATGGAGGTAATAGTTTATTCAATAATGGGAAATACTTATGGAAGGTGACTACATCGGCTTCCGTTTCTGTTCCAGTAACTGGTGCCAACACAGCGACACCAAGTTTTGTTGCTAAGGCAGAAGATATTTATACTGTAACATTAGACACGAGTAGTAGCGGAAATTCTCAAGTTGGTTCATCTACGAGGTCAATAATAAAAGTTCAATTATTAGCAACTGCGGCTCCAGCAATTGTATACAGTAAAGATATCATAAGAATTTTAGATTCTACGACTGGTGTTGAGACCGGTGTGATGAAAACTTGTAGTGGCCCTTTTTGCCATGGACAACACTCTGTTGAGCCAACACAACGACGATACAAATTTATATTTGCAGAGCGGCATATTACTGGTCAAGCTTTCCCAACTGCAAGAATTAATGAAGCTTATCGATTATTAAAAGACAGAATTAATACATTTTTACCTGATGAAAGCCTGACTATTCAAAAAGCTCTTGGGACAGATATTCATCCAGGAACTAGAAGAAGATATGTGACTACACCACAATCTATTTGGAACTCAACTAATGTGGATTATATTAATTTTAAGCGTTGGGTGCTTGAAGGCGCCAAAAATGATTTAGTACCGTAGATTACTCAATTTAATTATTTAGGTAGAAAAGAAACATGTTTTTAAGTCTAAATTTATTCAAAAATAAAATTAATGAATTAAATTATTTTAAGATATTAGTTTTTATATGGTGTCTAAGTTTATATTCATGTGGTGGAGGAAGTAATAATGCATTACCACCGAAAGCATCTCTTGATATAGAAGAGCCATACATTGAATCAACAATGCCGAGTTCTGAACAACCAGATGTTAAAGCAAATTCGTTTATTGAAGTTAAATTTAATGAAGATATTGTTGATGTAACTCGGAATAATGTTTCGATATTTCCATTAGACGATTTTAATGAACCAATGCTTGGTAGCGCTATATTGTTAGATTTGAATTTACCATTTGAGTTTGATATTGACTCAAAAACATTAACTATTATTTCGAAACAGAATGAGTTTAAAACTTGAATTCATACAATAAGTGCAACTTTAAATCAAACAACCCGAACTAATACAATTTATTTTTTTAAAAGTAAATAATTTAGCGTAGTAAGGTGTAGTAATTATATTTTATGTATCACTACCAAAAATGACGCCTAACTCTATGAACTAAGGAGGAGAATTTTGATTGGTTCAATTAAACCATTGTCAATGCATAAGCAAAAATAACCAATGCTAATAATGCATAACGACATACCGTTGGAAATGAAATTGAATTCATAATAATTCCCCATTTTGATTTTGTTTGTTTAACATCCATGTGTATATTCCTGAATTTTACAAAGTATGATTAGCGACCAAAACTACAAAATGGTAGCTAATCTACCTGGCATAGTTATAACTATTAATAAATTAAGTGGGGAGGGAGTTTATCTAATAATTTATTAAATAATTATTTGAATCTATGCCATGTATGCTACTGGTGTAAGGCTATACAGTCAATTAGGGTTATTACTAGTAATACCACAAATATATGTAGT
>CAYOHQ010000337.1:0-3640 GCA_964403805.1 uncultured Thioalkalispiraceae bacterium
GTAATAAATTATCTAAATGTAACTCTTTGTAAGATTCAACCTTAATGCCATTCACATCAATAAAACTTTTTTTGACATTTTTTAGCTGCCAACCTGTTTCTTTATCATAAGTTGCCGATTCTGCTGAACTGGCTAATTGAATATTATAGTTATCATCAAAAGTAAATATTTCGATTCCATAAAGTGTTCCCGCTGTACTGACACTCTGTACATGAACGTATTTATCACCATCGCGCATCCATAAACCTGAGTGTGTATTTAAACTTGCATTTCGATTTAAGGCTTTAAGCCATAATTGTTGGCCATATTGTTTAGCACTGGGTGCAACAAATTCACCAATCAAAAAACCTAATATTATAATAATTAGAGCCGCTTTTAATACTGAAATGGTTATTCGGTTTAATGTAACGCCTGACGCTCTAATAATTATTAATTCACTTCTATTAGCGAGCCCCCCCATACCCAACATAACACCGAGTAAAGCTGCTACCGGTATCAATTCATAAGCCTGAGTAGGTAATTTTGATAAGGTATATTTAATAGCGATTAATATTGTGTATTGTCCCTGCCCTACTTTACTAAATTCACCACTAAAGCTAATTACAGCAAACAATGAAATCAAAACAATAAGAACTGCAGCAATATTACCAACAACAATTTTTCGTATGTACTTATCTAATATAACCATTAGGTACTAAATCTCTTTCGAAAAAGATGTCGAATCCCCGACTGTTTGAAAATAAATGCAAATGCAATTGCAAGCATGACTAAGTGCAACCACCAAAAACTCACATCGATCGGAATTTTTCCCTTTGCTAACCATACTCGATTAATATTTAGTAAATTGGCATAACTGATGTAAATCAATATCGCGATTGTTAACCTGGCATATTGACCTTGTCTGGGTGAAGTCCTGCTCAATGGCACAGCCAATATTGCTAATATTAACGATAACAGCATAAAGGATATTCGCGAATGTAATTCAATTTTATCAGCAATATTATTAGACGAATACAATTTCTCAGTGGTAATACCGAGCTTATGATTAAAAGTATTTGTTGCCGGTTTTTGTCTAATGCGTAACCCGTGTTTTTCAAAATGAACTATAGAATAATCACTGTCTCCTGGATTACCCTGGTATCTAAAACCATTTTCTAATTCAATAAAATCATCTCCGGTTCGTTTGTCAGTAAACTTATAGCCTGATTCTGCAGTAACAATGATGTCACCACCAGGATCCCGTCCTTGAACAAAAACATTTTTAAGTTTTGTTTTCGCACTATTAACGTGTTGAACATATAGTGTTCCTTGACCGGCTGCCAAATCACGAAAACGACCGGGATTAATTCCAGTTACTTCTGATGAAACTTTCGATCGGGCAATAATAATATCTGACTGGTGTTTTGCCCACGGTGCTATAAACAAAGTTAAATACCCAATAAATATCGCAAACACGACTGATAGTATAATGACTGATCGAAGTATTTTAATTTCGCCAATGCCACTAGCCGATAAAGCAGCCATTTCATTATCCTTATACAAACGACTCAAGGCCAGTAATATCGATAAATACATGGAAAGTGGTAAAATAAATGATAAGTTACCAATGCTTTTCAGCCCCATTAAAACCAGAATGGCGTTTACCTGAAATAAACCACGAGCAGCATCATCAAACAGACGAAGTAAAAGCGCACTTAAAAAAATAAGCATTAAAATAAATGTAACGCCAATAAATGTCATTACAATTTCTTTAATGATGTATCGATCGATTATCAATTACTGTTTCCTGTTTTTTATGCTGATAATTGCTGATTATATATGATGTTTACAGTAAACTTTAATACACTGTTAATTAATAATGAACCTAGCACTATTTTATGAAAATAACTTATTGATTTTAGTATATTATTTCACGAATTAACATTTATTTTTACTATTTTTAAGGACCTCAAATGGAAATCAGTGTAAAAAGCGGAAACCCTGAAAAACAACGCTCAGCCTGTGTCGTTGTCGGTATATTCGAACGCCGAAAATTATCACCCGCAGCTGAGAGGATGGATGAAGCGACCAATGGCTATATTTCAAGTATTTTACGCCGAGGCGATTTAGAAGGAAAACTGGGGCAAGTATTATTATTACATAATATCGAAAATGTATTGTGTGACCGCATATTGTTAGTTGGTTGTGGTAAAGAAAGAAATATCGGATATTCACAATATCGTCAAATATTTGTTGCATCAATAAAAACACTCAATGATACCGGAGCAATGGATGCAGTCAGTTATTTAACAGATTTAAATATCAAAGGCAAAGACACTCACTGGAAAGTTCGCCAGGCTGTTGAATGCATCCACCATACTCTCTACTCTTTCGATAAATTAAAAAGTAAAAAAGACACCGAACGCCGACCTATTCGAAAGTTAATCCTGAATGTTCCAAATCGACGAGAATTAAATCGGGGTGAACGCGCTGTACGGGAAGGCAATGCCATTGCTGAAGGTAGCCGCTTAGCGAGAGAGTTGGGTAATTTACCCGGTAACATTTGCACCCCAACCTATTTAGCTAAACAAGCTAAAAAAATTACCGGGCTTTATCAGAACATGAAAGCTTCTGTTCTTGAACAAGATGACATGGAAAAATTAGGCATGGGTTCGTTGTTGTCGGTGTCGCGGGGAAGCCGGCAAGCGCCAAAACTAATCACTATAGAATATTCTTTTCCGGGAAACAATTCAAAACCGTATGTGCTGGTCGGCAAAGGCATTACCTTCGATTCAGGTGGAATATCAATTAAACCCTCTCCGGCTATGGATGAAATGAAATTTGATATGTGTGGCGCAGCCAGTGTTATTGGAACCTTAGCTGCGGTTGGCGAATTGCAGCCGGATATTAATGTAATAGCAGTCGTACCCAGTTGTGAAAATATGCCAGATGGTGATGCCAACAAACCCGGTGATGTTGTTACCAGTATGTCAGGGCAAACAATTGAAGTATTAAATACTGACGCTGAAGGACGATTAATTTTATGCGATGCTCTTACCTACAGTGAAAAATTTAATCCCGCTGTTGTCATTGATGTTGCAACATTAACAGGAGCGTGCGTTATCGCGCTTGGTAGTCATGCAGCAGGCTTAATTGGTAATCATTCGCCATTGGTTAATGATTTACTTAACGCTGGGCAGTACAGTGGTGATCGAGCCTGGGAGCTACCTCTCTGGGATGAATACCAGGATCAGCTTAAAAGTAATTTTGCTGACATTGCTAATATTGGCGGTAAAGAAGCCGGCACGATTACAGCTGCATGTTTTTTATCCCGATTTACTAAAAAATTCCATTGGGCTCACCTTGATATTGCGGGTGTGGCATGGAATAGTGGTAAAAATAAAGGTGCAACAGGACGACCAGTGCCACTACTAACTCAATATTTATTGGATCGACTCTAAGTAATTGATCGTTAATATAATATTATCGTAGATCAATAAATTGATCAGGCTATTTCATTTCAATATATTGATTAAAATCAGTTAGTTAGACTATACTTAAAGAATATAGTTTAAAAGATGAAAGATTTACGCAATATCTAAAAATATATGGTACTGTTATATGTCTAATTTTGTATAATAAAATCAAACCCCCACCCCTA
>CAYOHQ010000338.1:0-3626 GCA_964403805.1 uncultured Thioalkalispiraceae bacterium
AAAGACAAGGTTGATTTATGCAGTTGCTTTTATTTGCATGGGAATTATTCTGGAATATCTGCAAAGTTTAACGGCAACACGGCAGTTTGAGTATGCCGACATGCTTGCCAATAGCAGTGGCGTATTATTAGGAATATTACTGAGTGACAGCTATTTACGGAATGTAATTATTTTTATCGATAAAAAATTAAAATAAGCTTATGCGGTTGCCTCTAATTCAGTCTCACTTTCAGGCACGGACATATCAAGTTCAGCAAAGGGATCTTCATTTAGTATTTGTTTCCAGGCAGCCATATTGGCCGGTCCTTTAAATCGAATAAATGAATTCCGTAATATGCAGCCCAGTATTGAATTACCACTAATAGCTCGCTGAATTATGTTATTAGACTCACTAACAATCCATTTAATTCGATCTTCGCGCAATAGGGTAAAGGCATCAATTGCATTTGGTATTGAATATTTAACTAGAGAATTTGTGAGAACCAACGCATCTTCTACTGCCATAGCTACACCTTGTTGCAATGATGGTGGGCAACCGTGTAATGCGTCACCAATAAAAACCGTTCTTCCCTGACTAAAATGTAATTCAGATACTGTGTCTAATCTACCAGTATAGATAGTAGTTTCATTTGTCATTTTAGCTAAAAGTGATTTTGCTTCATCACAATAATTAGAAAATAACTCGACAAGGGTTTCATGTGGGTCTAAATCTATATATTCATTCTCATGATCGATAACGTGAGCATAAACATAAACTTGTGATGAACTAATAGGATAAAACATTAATACGGTATCATTCCCCAGATAATAAACCGGATCAATATTTGTTGTATCAATATCAATATTAAACCGCCAGGTTGTAATACCGAGATCTTCATGACCGGTTGAACCAAAAAGATTATCTCTCAGCGGTGAAGAAATTCCATCAGCACCAACGACCAAATCATAAAACTTGCTACGAATACTGTGACTTAATAATACTTTTACTCTATCGTCTATTTGTTCATATTTTTCAATGTTAGAATTGAAGATAATTTTAGATTTTAATCCCTTACTTAGAATTTTAATTAATTCCTGACGGGGTAGTGCTACAAACGGTGCTTTATTAAAAGGTTTTTTTTGTAAAGAAGCAGCGCTCAATGATTTGCCATTATCTCGCAGATATTCAATTGAATTGACTTGATGAGCAGCATCTAGTATTTTTTGCTTCAGGCCAATATGTTGAAACGCCATCATGGCATTGGCCGGTAAGCAAATACCCGCTCCGGTATCCGGATGGTCATTGGCTTTTTCGATAACCGTTACTTTAATCCCTTGTTGTTCGCAAGCACGCGCGAAACTTAAACCGGCAATTCCTGCTCCAAC
Source organism: uncultured Thioalkalispiraceae bacterium (assembly GCA_964403805.1). GTDB lineage: Bacteria > Pseudomonadota > Gammaproteobacteria > UBA6429 > Thiohalophilaceae > CAYQUC01. Next base: position 1,366 of record CAYOHQ010000338.1, read on the forward strand.
GACAAGTATTTTTATTTTATCCATAAGAATTAATTATTGTTAAATGAGTGTAGAAGAATACAGTATTATGCCAATAATATGTTAGGTAATAAATCTTAACATTATCTCAAAATAGTGTTAGGAAATTTAAAGAAAATGGCACCTAGTTTGCATTTTAGCGTTAAATTTCTATAAATAGTGGTAATAATTACTATTGAGTGTAAATTTTTAAAAGTTTTTAATGCATTTTTTTATTGCGGATAGTCGCGTGCTTTGAATTTGAGCACCTATTTCTTTACCACTAATATCAGCCGTTGTGATTGCGGAAATATCAATTTCATTTGCAGCTTTGAAAACCAGTCGAAACTGTTCACTCTGTGGTGGTTTATTATCTTCGTAACCGGTTCGTCCACGGGCATCGGCTTCACATGCCAGAATAAATAATTCAAAATTATCAACTTGTCTGAATGCATTCAATGCTGATAATGTTTTTAATATGGTCGATGCTTTTAATTCAGCGATACGGTGATAGTGTAAATGGTATTGCGTTACTTTTACAGCAAGAACTCTAAAATTATTGGGAACTTTAAATTTTTTACATAATGCCTTAACAAGTGGCACGCCACGGCTTTCATGGCTAATGTGTTTTGGCCATTCATCTTTTGGGGTAACACCTTTGCCGAGATCATGTAGCAATGCTGCAAAGCGTACTTTTGTATCTGGTGTTAGTAAACAGGCTTGTTGCAAAACCATCATCGTGTGGATACCGGTATCAATTTCTGGATGATAGCGTTCAGGTTGCGGAACACCATAGAGATTTTCAATTTCAGGAAATAATCGACTTAATGCACCACACTGGCGTAATACTGCAAAAAATATCTCTGGATGAGATTCAGTTAAAGTCGAATGTAATTCCTGCCAGACACGTTCTTCAACTAAGGAATCCACTTCACCGTTGATTACCATGTCGCTCATTAATTGCATTGTTTCATCTGCGATTTTAAAATCCAGTGAAAAGTAACGTGCAGCAAAACGCGCTATGCGTAAAATTCTGACTGGATCTTCAGCAAAAGCAGGTGAGACATGTCGCAGAATTCGATCGTCTAAATCTTTTTTACCGTGATACGGATCAATCAACTCTCCATCGCTGGATTCTGCTATTGCATTTATAGTTAAATCACGGCGCAGTAGATCGTCTTCCAATGTGACATGAGGTGTTGCTGTAAATTCAAAGCCGGTATAACCCGGGGCTGTTTTCTTTTCTGTCCGTGCCAATGCATATTCATCTTTGGTTGCAGGATGAAGGAAAACGGGAAAATTTTTACCAACCTGTTTATAACCCAGTTCCAGCATTTCGGAAATTGAGGCACCGACAACCACCCAATCATGATCTTTAATTGGTAAACCCAGTAGTTTGTCCCGAATACAGCCACCGACCTGGTATATTTTCATGGATTGTCTCGACATTTTATCTTTTTGTGCATCAGAATCATGTACTATTATAAATGATAACGTAACTAAAGTACGAGATTCTGTGGAACAGGTTTTAATTTATCTTGTTGTTGGTGCAGTAGCCGGTGTAATAGCGGGTTTGTTTGGTGTTGGTGGTGGTTTAGTCATAGTACCGGTGCTGACATTTATTTTTATACGAAATGGATTTGATTATTCAATTATCGTTCATCTTGCGATTGGCACATCACTGGCCACCATTATTTTTACATCACTTTCATCAATACGGGCACACCACCTGCACGGTGCTATTCAGTGGCAAATTGTAAAACAACTGGTTCCGGGAATTATTTTTGGAGCACTATTAGGCGCAATAGTGGCCAATTTTTTAGCGACAACCCTACTAAAATTGTTTTTTGCAGTATTTGAATTACTGGTTGCACTACAAATCTTATTGAGTATTAGTCCTGATGCCCACCAACGCCTACCAAGCACTAAAATCTTATCTGGTGTTGGTATCGTCATTGGTAGTGTATCATCACTTGTTGGGATTGGTGGTGGTACTCTAACTGTACCTTTTTTAGTATGGTGTCGAGTACCAATGCGGTTCGCGATAGCAACCTCAAGTGCCTGTGGTTTACCCATAGCCATTGCAGGAAGTCTTGGATTTTTAGTAGTCGGTTTGAATAATATTAATTTACCCGAGTATACAATAGGTTACATTCACTGGCCATCATTGGTAGGAATTGTTTCAGCCAGTATGGTGTTTGCACCACTCGGTGCAAAATTAACACATATATTACCCATAGGAATTTTACGGAAAAGTTTTTCTT
>CAYOHQ010000339.1:0-3617 GCA_964403805.1 uncultured Thioalkalispiraceae bacterium
TTTTTCTACGCCAATAATAATGAAATCGCCATTGCGGTTGTCATCGGGGTGGTCGCTGATGGTGATTTTAGTGCCGGGTTCGGTGGCGCGGCAGTCGGTTTCGACGATATAAACATCGCGCTGCCAGTCGAGAATTTGTTGATGGACTTTGCTCAGTTGTTGGCCGGATTCGAGGTTGAGGTAGTTTTCACCATAGTAGTAGTTACTACCACTGCCGGAAACACTGCTGGCATTGCTGTTGCTGTTTTCAAGGGCGGCTTCGGGGGTGCGGTAGTTGTAGTCTTTTAAATAGGTGTTTTCAGTCAGCAAGCTGATATTTTGATGCATGGAGTAGGCGGTTTCGTAGCTGCGCACGGTGCCAGAATCCATGATGTATTCGAGTGCGGATTTACCGTTGATTAGGGGTAAGTCTTCACTATTGTCATGGAAGGTGATGATGGTTTTTAATGTGTCGGTGACATAGCGAAAGTAGATGCCGTGGAAGGCGAGCATGCGTTGCAGAAATTTTAAATCGGTTTCGTTGTATTGCACGATGAATTCGTATTGCGGGTATTGGGCTCGGGTTTTAAACTCAAAATCGGCGGCGGCGATGCCGGCACCGAGCAGCACTTCTTCGACTATCATTTTGATGTCTTTGTTTAAGAAGATGCGGTTGTGCTTGTAGTGATTGAGGATGGTGAGTGGTGATTTTAGTATCAGTATGTGTTCTTCGCCATCGACTAGATGCCGCAGGTGTTGCATGCCGGTGACGATGCCGTGGACCAGATGTTCGGTGTCGCCGCGTTTGGTGACTAAGGTGGCTTTTTTGCCGATTAGATCTTTGGGTGAAATGACCTCTTTTCCGATGGTGTTAACACGGAAAGTAAAATCTTCGGAAATCGCGTAATTTTCGCTCTCGTATTCGAGCACGGCGAAGCTGTCATCGGGTAAGCCATTGACTGTGATGAAAAATTGGCTAGCACTAACGTTAGTACTAAGTAATTCGGATTGTGATTCCGAATCGGTTTCTGCAAGAGTTTGGTCCATGTCCCTATCCTTAAGAATGTCCCTATAGAGTGGTTATTTAGCTATAGTCTGTGTAATAAGTCAAATAATTATTGTCGATTATATCAATTCTCTCGTATTAATTTTCTTTATCATTATTGTTAAATAAAAATAAACTAACCTGCTAATTTAATATCAATAAGACCGGGTAATTTGGTTACTGTAGATTTTCTGTACAGTAAGAACGCCAATATTTATTTACGATTCCACTCCGGTATATAAACTCCTGCAATATAATTATGGCATTACGCAATTTGTACCCGATATAGAATTTTTAATATCTAGCACTGCTTGTCCGAGCCCTGTAATTAAATTAGATAAATCTGCGCATGAAATTGTTGATGAATTCGAATTGAAAGTATTTAAAATTCTAACTTTTTTCGCCTTAGTAAAAACGGATAGTGGACTTATACTATTTGCACCACTAAAAGAATTATTCGTTAAATCAATAGATTCAAGATTACTTAAACCTGAATTTGATAACGCTGTTGTTCCCGTCAAAGCATTATTGGATAAATCTAACTGTCGAAGATTTGGTAAATTCTGATTATTTATGCCCGCCGTACTTACTAATGAAAAACTTGAAATCGTTAAGTTTTCTAAACTCTGACTGCCATTATTTTGATTTAGCCATGTTAAATCCTTCATCACAGCTGAATTATTTTGATACATACTTAAAAATTTAAGTTTTGGTAGTTGTGTAACCGTATTTCCTGTTTGGCTATAATCTTGATCTGCTGATGTTATTCCTAAAGTAGTATAAAGAGACATACTTTTTAATGACTGCATCTGAGCAGGGTTCATCCAATTGAGATTATTTAACGTTGTCAAAGAAACAGAGAGGTTCTCCAAATTTGTCAAATTTGCCAATTTAAACCACGGCATTGCAGAAAATCCATCGGATTTACTAATATACAAATCTTTTAATGTTGATAATTGTGCATTAGCCAGCCCTGAAAATACTAAATCTTGATTTACGTTTGGTATGTTATCTAAATATAAAACATATAATTGATTTAATTTATGTAAACCCATTTTATCAAACCCATCGAATGATGTAATTTTGCATTGGGTGCACGAAAGATAATTTAAACTTGTAAAATTTGCTCCTGCAAAACTATTAAAATTAGTGATTGCGCTACCATCTATTCCAAAAGATAATAATGTACTTAAATCTGTTTTCGCGACCGCTGTAAAATCTGTTATTGGTATTGAACCTTGGTCTGGATTTCGTTTTAAATAGGATAAATCCAAATTAAGTAGTTTTGGAAATTTTTTTGACGATGATGCAGGTTTTATATCAAAACCATCTGTTGTACTGAATTTATTATTTCCCAGGCTTAAATACATTAATTCTGGAAATGTACTTGTCTGAAAATCATTTAAGTTCGTTAGATTATTTCTGGACAAATCAATATCAGTTAATTTATCTGCGAGCTTTGAAATACCACTAACACTGCTGATTTGGTTATTTCTGGCAATAAGTTGAGCTACATTAATATTACTTGAAAAAACCTCATTTAAGTTAGTTAAGGCATTATCTGAAAAATCTAAAAACACATAATCCTTATCAAATCCAACATCATTTATCCCTGATAAATTAGTTAAACCTGCATTGTGCAAACGTACACCATAGAGATTTTTAAAATTAGCATTCACAAGCCAATTTAAATTTGCAAAATGAATATTATTCGTCATTATATAATTTAGTGCGGGTAAATTTCTGAATGAAATACCTGATAAATCCGATAAATTAACTTCATTTCGCAAATATAGGCGACTAAGATTATTTAAATTAGCGGAGTTCAACCAGTTTAGATTGGTACGGCCGGTATTATCCAGATTTAGAAGTCTTAATGCGGGGAAGTGGGCACTATTTATTTTTGATATTAGGTTTTCACTTAATGCCACTTCATAAAAATCTAAACTCCGGATATTAGGGTAAGTATTGTCTAACCAGTTTGTATTTGAAATAGTAGATTGAGAAATATCGATGCCATCTAAACCTGTCATTTTGTTCAGAAGCTTGCCATCAATAGTTAAAGAAGGAATACTATTAAAACTTACTATAAACACATTGGATAAGAACTCAAAATGCGAGTCATTAAAATTAACACTCGCTAGATCATAAAAATCAATACTTTCAATATTTGTTAATTTTTCGATTCCGGCATAATTCGTTATCTTTTTTGAACAACTAAATTCCGTTACGTCAGATAAATAATTCCACTTTTTAGTCCTATACGAACTATTGTTCTTGTTTACTGCATTTTCAAGTATGCAGGTATGTAAGTTTTTATCCGGAAAAATATTTTCATCTGTTAATAATATTTTATTTGGATAAGCTGTCGAAACACGTGATGCAACTGTTTCTACACCAGATGAATTTACTGCAGTCATTACATAATAATAAAATGAATTGTTTGGAACAGAATGAGTATAAAAAGCAAAAGAAGATGGATTTCCGTTTGTCAATTCCGTTTCCGGGTTGGTTATGCTTATTACATTACCTTCAGTTAACGAAAAATTTTTGTTTTTAGAATAATAGATGTTATAACTGCTTGCACCTGTAC
>CAYOHQ010000340.1:0-3597 GCA_964403805.1 uncultured Thioalkalispiraceae bacterium
ATTGATATTTTTCTAAATAAAATAAAATGGAAAATATTTTATGAAAAAACAAGAAAATAAATTATTTAGACTATTTAAATATAATGGTGTTTTGTTTTTAATACTATTATTGGGTGTCGTGTCAATAATTCAGGCTCAAGAGATTCCGGCCGATTTTGATCATGATAATACCAATTTTTTATTGTCGGGTGCCCACCTTAAAATTGAATGTAGTATATGTCATGTTAGAGATGTTTATCAGGGCATTCCGCTAACGTGCGAAGAATGCCATTCAACTTCCAGCTTGATAGCCAAAACTAAAAAGGGCAATAATCATTTCGAATCGGTTGATGCTTGTGATAATTGCCATACAGTGGATACCTGGCTTGGCGCCAGAATCGATCATGAATCTGTGATCGGAACCTGTATTGATTGTCATAACTCAATTGTAACGACTGGAAAACCATCTGATCATATTCAAAGTGTTGATGAGTGTCAGAACTGTCACACAACTCGACGTTGGAAACAATCCGGCTTTGATCATGAAGTAATAACGGGTAATTGTTTTAGTTGTCATAATGGCACTACAGCAAAAGGCAAACATGAAAAACACCGTTTGAGTAGTAATCAATGCAATGATTGTCATGATGTTAAAAGTTGGAAAAGTAAAACCTATGATCACAAAGGTATTAAATCTGCTTGTTTAACTTGTCATCAAGATGTATTACCGGAATTGCCCCATCCGCAAAATAACAAATGCGAAAGCTGTCATGATCCAAAAAAGAAATGGCAACAGTTACGCTTTGAACATCAAAAGACAACAGAATTATGTGCAAACTGTCATAAAGATCGGGTAACAGTGAATCATTTTCTTATAAACACTGATGCAATCAACCGCTGTGATGATTGCCATCAGGCAACCTCAAGTTGGTATACCAACTTGAGGTTTAGACATGATATAGCCGATTATCAGGATCACCGAACTAACACTGACTGTAGAGTATGCCATCTATCGAATTCAAGTTCAGTGTTGTATCGATTTGGTGGATTCAAACCGAATTGTGCAGGTTGTCATGCATCAAATTATAATCCGTCATCTCATGTTAAGGTACAGTCTCCGTTAGTAACATATACAGTATCTGAGTTAGCAGATTGCACGAGTTCGTGTCATTTATATACCGACACTAGTTTTACTGTCAGAGTGAACCAAAGTAACAGACGAGCGAATTATCACACCGCGACACGGGGTAATGGTTTGGGCGCTCCAAAATAATAGTCAGGATGTAAAATAAGGAAAATATTTCTAAAAGTTGGAACAGGTTTAACAGCATTGCTATAGCGATTATGCTCTACTTGATATTCGTGTCAGTATTTAATTGTTAGACAGGTTCTTAATACTTTTGTTAAGGAATAGAAGACAAAATGGATATAAATAAACTAAATAAATTTAACTGGTTATTGTTAGTAGTACTATTTTTTAACATTGTGGTTATTCAATCGAGTATCGCGAAGACATCGGTGCCATCGCGTAATGTGTTGTCAAAATTCAATGCAGTGGATTCTGAAGACAGTATAATAGGGCAAATATTCTTTCGCTATCCAGTACAATTCATTTGGAATTACCCGAATGTCAGTAGTAGCATTATTTTTATTTATGTACGTCGTATAGGTATCGTTGGCACAACAGTCAATGCAGACCCAATATTCAGATTACCAGAATCACTAAGTATACAAAAAGACTTTAGTGGTATTTTTGATAAAATTGAATATGAGGGAACAATAATGGATGGTGGTTTTATAATCATTCATTTAAATGGTGACTATCAATATAGTGTTCAGCAAGGCGATAAATTTGAGAGTGTTGCCGTAATTATTCATAAAAATATCCCTGAAGGTTCAATTGATTCTAAAAAACTGGAATTGATCGAAGAGAAAAAATAAGTTTATTAAATATCTAAATTAGAAAAATGAAAATGTTAATTGTTAAAAAAATACTGGTTTTATTATTACTACTTATTACGAGTAGTGTGTATGCATTGCCTAATCGATTAATCAATGATGTAGTCATTAAAAAAAATAAAGGTGTTGATGTTATTACCGTTAAATTTTCAGTGCCACTTCATTATTCTCATCATTTTCCTAAAACTGAAAGTCGAACTGTTATTGTAAGTTTACGAGCATTTAATAATGATGCAAAAATTGTATTAACATCAAGTGACAAGGAAAAATACCGCATTCCACGTAAACGGTCTAAGCTAGTGAGTTATTTGCGTGTCGAAAGTTTAGATAACAATGTAGGAAAAATAGCAATTCAGTTTAAAAAGAAATTAAAATTTTCAGTTAAACAGGTAGATAAAAAAACACTTCAAATTATTTTGGGTAGAAGTAATGCCAGTAGTACCTTAGCTAAACCCAAGAAAAAATCATCAAAAAGTTTAAAAAAGCAAAAAACTAATAAGACTAAGAAAACTAAATCTAAAAGTAAAAGTAAAAGTAAAAGTAAAAGTAGTGTAGCTGTTAGAAATTCTAAAATTACTTATGTACTCAATTTAGAGTCGTACAAAAAAGGCAAAAAACCTCGAAAAATTCCAAAACTGGATATATTTAAAAAATATAAATTATTTCGTACGCGTGTTAAAAAGAACGGCACTTTAATTACACGTTTGCGTTTAGGTTTTTTTCGAAGCAAAACTGAAGCTGCACGGATTAAACGACGATTAAAAGTTTATTACCCTAATACTTTTGTTACGTTAATTCAAAAAAATGAAAGTGCATTAGCAGCAAAGTGGTTTAAGAAGAAAAAAATTAAAGTTGTCAAGAAACCAACAAAGGTTAAGAAAACACCGCGTAAGACGCTAACTAAAAAGCAAGTAAGTAAAGTCGATAGCTTATTTGCAAAAGGTAAGTTAGCGCTAGTTGAAAAGAAATTCAGAAATGCTATTAGTTACTTTACAAAAGTATCTGAAATTGGGGCCGGTGAGAAAAAACAGCAAGCTATGGAATATATTGGTCTGGCTCGTGAAAAAAATGGTCAAATTGCGCATGCTAAAGCAGAGTATAAAAAATACCTAACAATCTATACCGAGGGTATTGGTCATGAGCGGGTTAAACAACGGTTAGAAGGTTTATTAACAGCTCAATTGGCACCAAAGAAAAAACTGGTTGATGCCAGAGAAAATCAACAGGAAGAAGAACCCTGGGATATTTTTTCAACTGTCTCGCAAAATTATCGTAATCAGAAAACCATCCCTGATGGTGACGATGCAGCAACAACTGATAATTCTATTAGTACCTACTTTAATACTTCAGGTAGAAAACGGGGTGAGAAGTATGATCTTCGCTATCAGTTTGATATAGATCATCGTTATGATTTTACTGAAAATGCCTCAACGGAATCTCAATTTGGTATGTCGACTGCCTACTTTGACTATATATCATTAACCGGTGGTGGGATTGTACGGCTTGGTCGACAATCACGATCATCTGGTGGTGTTTTAGGTCGCTTTGATGGTGTTTGGTATGGTTACCCGATATCGAATGATGTGAAGCTTAATTTGGTTGCTGGCTTTCCGGTAATATCAAGTAGTATTAATTTTAATTCTGATCAACAAGTTCTCG
>CAYOHQ010000341.1:0-3577 GCA_964403805.1 uncultured Thioalkalispiraceae bacterium
AGAATTAAAAAATGAATGGTATAATCTTTGCGTTACTTACAATAATGGTAGCGCGCGATTGTATGTTGATGGCAATTTTAAGGTTATGGCAGCAATTGGGAGTTCAGCTACAACACCTTCAAAGCCAATTATAATTGGATCCGGACTACAAGGATTGGTTAGTAATGTGATTATTTATAACCAGATGCTGTCACCAAGCCAGGTAATGGATGCACAATTTACTGATCTCGCGCCATCATTGTTGGCAGCCTTTTTTGATTTTTCTCAAAATCCACCACTTGATAAAGGACCAAAGTCGTTACCAATCAGTTTAACAAATGGTGCCAATTCAGTTTTAGTTACCCCAGGTTTAAGTGTCGATTCAACTGCTTATGCCTATCCAATGCATGATGGATATATTAATCCAGGCGGTCAACACATTGATCCTTACACAGTGCAGACCTGGTTATATGTCAATCGTAAAATTCCGATACAAACTATTTTCGCTAATAATGATCTGGATTCCAATACTGGAATGGCGTTAAAACTGGTTTATGATTTAGGCCAGTCGCGATTTAGTTTAGTTTCACAACGGGGCACGGGTGAGGACACTACAGAATTAACATCAACTGTTGCGGTACCAACCGATAGCTGGGTCAATGTTGCCACAACTTTCGATGGGACAACTTTAGTTGTTTATGTCAATGGTACATCAGCAGGGAGTATGCAATGTGATCCCATTCCATTAGCACGTTCTTTTGGTGATACTGTAATTGGTGCAACATTCAGTGAGACAGGAAATGGCGGTATTAAAACATTCCAGGGTTATCTATCGCGAGTTGAAGTTTGGAATATCGCATTAACTGCAAACCAAATTAACCAATATCAAGATGACCTTCCTTCACCCACTACCGCCGGGTTACAGGCAAGTTACGACTTAACGACGAAACCCGTGCGCAACAACGTTAATGGTCATCCTGTGGGATTAGCAGATGGAGCACGAACTTATCATCGCATTAGTCCAGCACCGCGTTCAACAAAAACCCGAATAAACAATATTGTCATTGAACATGATATTAGTCAGGAACAATTGACTCAATGGCGAGAATCAATCGTATCCGATTTTTTTGAAAATCAAACAACTGAAATAGATAAAGCGTGTAAAGCAGATATGGACTGTTTCGATGATCAGGCCTCTCGTCAAAAAATTGCACAAGCTTATAGTGAGTTAAATAATAAATTGGCATCGGGTGATAAAACCGAAATGCCGCTTATTTTTACGCGTCACTCCGTGGGCAACAAGCGGTATTTGGTTGGGCATGATCGTCATGAAAGTTACGTTGCCTATGCAGCAGATACTAGTGAGCTAGATGAATGCACAATCTGGAAAATACAACTTCTCTTTATTGTGGTTGCCGGAGTGCTTGATGCACTATTTGGTGTTAGTGCACGCTTGTCAAATGATGGTCGCGCAATCATTCAGCGACTATTAAATAATCCAAGAGTCGTGGCGTTTATGGCTTTGGGTCGAAGAATTACTGCCACGGCAGTATTTAGTCTAGTCACTGTGATTTATTCTGCTGGCCTGCTGCGACCACTAATTTGGGCCATCGTTAATCTTGGTCTCTGGGCATTATTCCGTGTTATCGCAAAAATGTTACTGACTTTTGCCGGAGTGGGAGCTGCTGATACTATCGCATCATTAGCTGCCACAGCAGTTTTATTCATTAAGACCTACTCAGAAAGACCCACCAGCTGCACGCCTTTACCGACAGTGACGCTTGCTGACATTAAATTTAATTACGATCCAACGCATGTGGCGACTGATGCACTTACTATCCGGCTCAATAACACCACAGCTATTGATGTTCCCGAATGGCAAAAAGGTTACACCCGTGCCACGCAATCACCAGCAGTTTATGCTATCGATCAAGTCAAGAGTAAAAGAGTGACAGTTCAGGCGCGTTTTACGGTTAATACCTTGGATCCAGTTTCATTGCAAATAAAGGCGACGGGTGGTGATATACTGGGTGGGAGTGATCCGGTAACAGTTAATTTCATCAATGGAGTATCCTCACCTAGTTACGTGACTTTCAGTTTACCCCATCATAAATTATCGGATGGCGGTATTCAGGCTGTCAATGCACAGTGGACTTGGCAATTTAAACGTGGTAGCACGTCTTGGAGTACTATAGGGATCAGTAATCATCGGATTTATACAATATTAACTTTACCAACAATGCCCTGGATTCAAAGTGCCGATCCGCTTGATACACAATTACCCTGGGTCGATGCGCTTGAGTATGCCTGCAACTGGGCCAATGGTAATACTACTGAAAGTGATGTTTTATCTGCGGTGACCCGTAATATTAATTCGGGATATGGGTTAAAATATGATACCTCGCAAGGAGCAAGTTTTTATACCGATCCTGCTACTAATGCATTTTTACTAACGCCATTTTTATCGAAGTTAGCAGGAGGAGTGGGTCTTGGCAATAAAGTCAATTGTACCGATTGCGCCACATTCGTCACGACTTTTTCTAATTTACTCGGTTGTAATGTTCAAGCTTCAGTTATGACTACCCCTGGAACCGGTTTTTCCTGCAACAGTATTATAGCAATTGGATTTACAGCCTGGGCACCCCCTTTTCCAAGTGGTGGTGTAGGTCACTTTAGCTATCACGAGGTAGCATGGTTAAACAGCAGTAGTTTTAGAGACAGTATCTATGATGCTTGTCTGAAACTCGATAGTAGCAATAATCCCTGGAACTGGGCATCGGGAACAACTCATACTGCGGTACTACCTGAAAATTTTCAATTTACCAGCCAGGTTTTGCCGACAACGCTGCCCATTGCAACACCGTTTACCGAGCAGACCTATCGTGAACGATTGGCTACCAATACCGCCAATGGAATTACAGCATGTATGCCAGTCGGTCAATGGCCACATACTCAAAGCGGTCGTCGAAAAGTTGTTTAGAAAAGTGGTTTGAAGGAATAGTCTATGATCAATGACAAGAAACATCGCGAATTGCTTAAAGAGCGTTACGAATTTTCCGAATGGGCGCATGGGCAGGATACACCATCTGATAAAACAATGGCACAGCTACCAGATAAAATTACTGAATTATCAAGAATAGAAAGATATGCTATCACAGATGGTTATATTGACACATATAGCAATGGACAGGATATACATGTCACGGTTGAGGTAGTTCAAAAACCGAGCCATGATGAAGCACGTGAATCGATGATAGATTTTTTGATGACTAGCATGGCACTTCAATTACCAGGCAATGCTGTGCATAAACTTAAAGTAGGTGATGTTGCATTTTCTGGACTGGATGATTTGCAAACATCGTTAGTATTTGTTCGTAATAATTTCTTTGTTCGAATACATAGTGTTGGTAAACAAGATTATAATGTTATTAATTTTGCTAAGTTGGTCGATCAGATTTTTATGTAAATAGTTAAGCTAATCTGATCTCGTGATTATCCTGGTTAAGTTTTACATATCAATAACTGATATACACGAATTCTAAATTGAGATTTTTATCTAGCTCCCCATATTTAACCTGAGCTCGGGGTAAGGAATGAA
>CAYOHQ010000342.1:0-3574 GCA_964403805.1 uncultured Thioalkalispiraceae bacterium
CAAAAAATAACAAACACTGTTTATGCACTAGTAGGTCAACGTGGCCCGATGTCGAAATGGAATTTTGGCACTAATGCAACATTCGGCGTGATTATTACTACCGAGGGCGTCGTGTTAATAGACTCAGGTGCTAGCGATCAGGCTGCACGATACATTCATAAAAACATTAAAAAAATCACTAACAAACCTATTGTTATGGTGATCAATACCGGCAGTGAAGATTTACGCTGGTTAGGCAATACTTATTTTAAATCACTTGGTGCAAAAATTATCACCAGTAAAGTTGCATTTGATGATCAAAAACAACGTGCCGATGAATTATTAATGCGACTCGATGACTACATTTTTCCCAAGTTCTCGGTTGGCACTACCGATGTATACGCTTCAGAAACCTTTGATAAAAACAAAACAATCACTGTTGGAAATACTACACTGGAATTACATTATCCCGGTCCGGCGTATTTACCGGGTGATTTTTATGTCTGGATGCCAAAAGAAAAAATCGTATTCAGTGGTGACATTATTTCAACTGAACGAATGTTAGCAGTATCCCGAGATTCTGATACCGCTTCATGGGTTACTGCATTTGAGCAAATTGAAAAATTAAATCCGGTCCATGTGATACCCGGCCATGGTCATGCCACTAACATCAGCAAAGCACGAAAAGATACCTACATTTTTTTAACGGATTTACGTAGTGCAGTGAAAAAATTTATGGCTGACGGTGGCGAAATTGAGAATATCAGCACATTAAAAGAATACCCCTTATCCCCCTATGAGCGTTTAATCGGTTATGAAATGTTACTCGGCCGAAATGCACTGCATGTCTATATGGAAATGGAGTGGGACTAATTTTATAAAACGATTAAATTCATAAAAATTAGTAACTTGGGGTATCTAAACCTCAAATTGACAACAAATCCTTCAAGTGACATACTTATATATGTGCCAAAGTGACACATTTTAATGAGGTTAATATGACTAATTCACTACCCCGCATCACAGCCAGAGTCGATCAAGACACTCAGCAACTGTTATCTGAAGCAGCTGCAATTATGGGGATGTCCAGTATCAATTCCTTCGTTGTTAGTTCTGCTATCGAAAAGGCAAAAGAAATTATGCTGCGTGAACGTGCATTAAAACTTAGCCAGCGCGATGCTGTTTTACTGGTGACAAGTTTAGATTCACCTGCTGAATCAAACACGCGATTACAACAAGCTTCTGATAATTACGATAATAAAACATGAATTCGACATTGCTTGATAAAAACAAGCATGATCGAAAACGGTTTGATTGTGGTATTGAAGCGCTTAACAATTACCTGTGTATGATGGCCAATCAACAGTCAGGAAAAGATAATAGCAGAACATTTGTATTAGAAGATCAAAAGGAATCACAATACATAATTGGTTATTATACTTTAGCAATGGCTCCCATTGAGCTTGAGGCTTTACCGGAAAAATTACGAAAAAAACACCAAAATTCCTACACAGCTGGCTTAATTGCGAGGTTAGCCGTTGATAAACGTTATACAAAACAAGGGTATGGCGAATGGCTATTGATTGATGCACTACGAAAGTTGCTATCAGCAAGTGATACGGTTGCCTTTCCAATCATCATTGTGGACGCAAAATCAGGAGCCGTAAAATTTTATGAGCAATTTGGATTCAAAGCTTTCACAGATAGTCCAAATAAATTATTTATCACCGTTGCGACAGTGCGAGCAAATTTGAGCAGCCATTAAATTAATTCGCATTAACCTGAATTCACTCTACCTTTAATCTTATTTTTATAATTTGTACTCCATTACTGTAAAAAGAACAAATAATTGCTTGACCTGGAGTCGACTCCAGACTGTACTCTATAAATAACAGTTATATAAAGTGACGATACAGGAATTTAATATGAGTATATCGATTGAAGTTTTTTCCTCCCCGGGTTGCGGTAAGTGTGGGCATGCAAAAGATGTGTTGCGAAAAATTGTTGATGAATTGGGTGAAGGCCTATTCGAATGGCGTGACGTGAACATTCTTGAAGAAATGGATCATGCGGTCGAAATCGGCGTTATGTCGACACCGTCTATTGCGATTAATGGTGAGCTGGTTTTTAGTAGTTTACCAACATCAAAAAAATTGCGGCAGGAACTGGAACGTCAGCTGTCTGTTAATAAGGTGAACTAAACATGATTACATTATTACTTCTCACAGCAGCTTTACTCGGGTTATTGGCATTTTTTGAACCTTGTACTATTGCTACCCACACTTTATTCTCAGTACGCATTCATCAAGCAGAAAATAAGCAGTGTTGTCAAAATCTGATATCTGTTTGGTTGAGTCGTTCTGCGTTATTAGTAATACTATTTGTTCTAGCAGTGTTTCTGTTTGATACACCACAATGGGATCCCTATCTACCCAGTATTATTTTAACTGTAATGGCGTTTATCTATGTGGCATCTCGCTTTACTTACCTACCGGTACCCCATCTGGAATTTTATAAACTATTACCGCGTAGTAAAACACTGCCCACATCAGTGCAGCTTGGACTAACCTTACCCGCGTGTACTCTGCCTTTAATCATGGTTACTGCTGGTATGGCAGTTACGGTTAATTCAATCGGTTATGCCGTAATAGCTGCACTCTTATTTGCCAGTTTATTTACACTACCAATGGTAATTGCTGCTTATAAAGGCATGCACAGTGACGGCCAACAATTACTAAACCGTGCAGCTAAGGGTAGTCCCTATCTAACGGCCGTATTATTATTTGGAACAGCATTATTCTTACTTGTGCCTTCGATGGACATCAATTCGGAAATGCTCAAGACAACATTACAAACAGCTAGCATTGGTGGTATCGGCATCGCATTTTTAGCAGGTTTGGTTTTCAGTTTTAACCCGGTATCATTTGCATCTGTTCCAGTCATGCTTGCCTATGTAACCAAGGCACAGGAAGAAAAAAGAGCATTAATCATGGGTGCATCATTTGTTACTGGTATGATCACAACTCATGTGGTGCTTGGTGTCGCTGCTGCTGTTGGTGGTGAATGGGTTAAAAATGTGATGGGACGTGAATGGGGATTATTTTTAGGTCCTTTATTAATTGTAATGGGGCTTATGTGGGCAGGTTGGATTAACATTCGTGCACCGTGGTTTGGTGTCCGTGGCCGAAAGGTTACCGGTATCTGGGGTGCGTTTTTACTGGGTATTCCCTTCTCCGTTGCAGTTTGCCCATTTTGTACACCGGCATTATTGGTCACACTCACTGCGAGTGCTGCGATTGGTTCGGTTGGTTTTGGTTTTGCCTTGTTATTTGCATTTGCCGTTGGACGCAGTATTCCTATCATGATTGGTGCATGGAGTATGGGTTGGCTTGAATCACTCAATATGTTATCAAAACATCAACGTGGTCTGGAAATAACTGCTGGTATAACGCTAATACTCACCGGGCTTTATTTATTAAATGAGTACTTCTTTATTATAAAATATTAATGGTAATTTAATTTCATGGCTATTTATAAAATCGGCGAAGTAACAAAAATACTCGGTCTTAGTGCCGATACCTTGCGTTATTATGAA
>CAYOHQ010000343.1:0-3564 GCA_964403805.1 uncultured Thioalkalispiraceae bacterium
GTCCACCTTCCTGAGCTTCTGGAACGACATGGCCAATAATAAAGCCGTGTGAGCCACCCGAGAACCGGCCATCAGTTATCAGTGCAACATCTTTACCTAAACCTGCACCCATAATAGCAGATGTTGGTGTCAACATTTCAGGCATACCTGGACCGCCTTTTGGTCCTTCATAGCGGATAACGATAACATCGCCTTTAGTTATTTTGTTTTGTTCCAACGCGGCTAACATAGCTTCTTCAGAATCAAACACGTTGGCGGGACCGGTAAATAACAAACCTTCTTTACCGGTTATCTTTGCAACCGAGCCACCCGGCGCAAGGTTACCTTTTAATATTTGAATATGTGCAGTTGCTTTAATTGGATCCGATAAGGGCATAAAAATAGCCTGACCAGCAGTTAAAGCAGGTAAATCTGCCAGATTTTCTGCCAGCGTTTTCCCGGTTACCGTCATACAACTACCGTCGATTAATCCTTCCTCAAGCAGGTATTTCATTAATGCCGGTGTGCCACCGACATTATGAACATCTTCCATTACGTATTTGCCGCTGGGTTTTAGATCCGCAATTAATGGCACCCTGTCACTCACGGCCTGAAAATCATCGAGGCTCAAATCAACATCGATAGCACGTGCCATGGCGATTAAATGCAATACCGCATTTGTTGAACCACCGGTCGCCATGATCATGACCATGGCATTTTCAAATGCTGCGCGAGTCATAATGTCACTCGGACAGATATTTTTTTCTAATAAAATTCGTATTGCTGCGCCGGCGTTTAAACATTCTTGTGCTTTACCATCATCAACTGCAGGTGTCGATGAACTGTATGGCAGGCTCATCCCCATCGCTTCAATCGCCGTCGCCATGGTATTGGCGGTATACATACCACCACAAGCACCTGCACCCGGGCAGGAATTTTTAACGATTTCGACGCGCTGCTGTTCATCTATTTTGCCAGTAATAAATTCACCATAACTTTGAAATGCAGAAACGACATCAAGCACTTTACCCTGGGCATGTCCGGGTTTAATTGTGCCGCCATACACCATTAATGCTGGCCGGTTAACGCGCGCCATTGCAATTAACACTCCGGGCATGTTTTTGTCACAACCGGGAATGGAGATATTGGCATCGTACCACTGAGCATTCATCACGGTTTCAACCGAGTCGGCAATTAAATCGCGTGATTGTAAAGAGTAACTCATGCCATCGGTGCCCATTGATATACCATCACTAACACCAATAGTATTAAATCGCATACCAACTAAACCCGCTTTAACGACACCTTCTTTGACTTGTGCAGCGAGATCATTGAGGTGCATATTGCAGGTATTGCCTTCATACCAAACGCTGGAAATGCCAATTTCAGCCTTTTTTAAGTCATCTTCACTTAACCCGGTGCCATACAACATTGCCTGAGAAGCGCCCTGAGACTTTCTCTGGGTGATGGTTGCACTGAATTTGTTTAGATCTTTACTCATGATTTTCTCCAAAATACACCCATAATCGGTGATAGTATAAGCATTTGATTATAAAGCAAGTCGTTTCTGCTTGGCATTAAAAACCGTTTGATTGTGTCTAAATTTTTAAGAATATTAGCCGATAATTAATAATATTGATAAATTCGAGATTATCGACTTTATATGATATAACAATAACTTATATGATAATGTTAAAACTGTTTTTTATATTTTAACGTGAATCAAACCTGAGGCGGTAAATTAAGTGCAATTAACTTTATTATCATCGAATCTACCTCAAATTCTATTTAAAAGTGCGTTAAGCCTTTTCATTTATTTCACTGTGTTTTCTGTTCAGGCCATTGTAGCCACTTCGACTGAACGCTTAGTGCAACGACAACAATATAAAGATGCAATTACGTCAATAAAACTGGGGCGACTCAAAAGTTTTAATAAGCTAGAACCACAATTGCGCGATTATCCTCTTTATCCTTATTTAAAATTTGCAGAATTAAAAAAACGTTTAAAAAAAGCATCGAATAAAGAAGTCATTGCTTTTATCAATAAATATGCGGGCACACCACTTGCCAAACGCTTGCATTATTCATGGCAACATCAGTTGGTCGTTAGAAAAGACTGGTCGACACTAGTCGATAATTACCTGACTACCAAAAATATCAAGATGCAGTGCCATTACGCACACGCTTTAAACAGCGTAAATAAACCGATGGCAGCATACGATGTCATTGAGCAAATTTGGCTGACAGGTAAATCACTACCAAAAGTATGTGATAAAGTGATTGAACTGGGTTTAAAATCCGGGCGAATTACACAAGATTTAGTGCTTGAGCGTATTCGACTGGCAATGCAAAGTAATCGTCGTCAATTAGCACAATACCTGAAGCAATATGTTAATCAAGAGGATCAACATTGGATTGATCTGTGGATAAAAGTTTGTCGCAAACCCGAACTCATACTCAGTGAAACAAAATTAAAAAGTAATATTCCGATTGTCAGATGGATTCTAATCGATGCGCTGATTCGAATTTCAAAAAAAGATGCTCTCGAAGGTGCCAAACTGTGGGCGGGCTTTAAATCCAGATACAGTTTTAGTGAACAGGAACAAGACCGGCTGGTCCGTCGACTGACACTGTATTTATCTCGCATTGATGATGTTGATTCCATAAAGTGGTTAAACGCTACGAACTATTTATCCGATGACAGTTACTTAACCGGGATACACATTATATCGTCAATACGGGATCGCGACTGGGAAAGCGCCATCGACTGGTTGGATAGGTTAAATAGTGTCGATCGCCATTCCGAGAAATGGCGCTATTGGCGAGCCCGGGTTTATGAAGCAATGGGCCGGCTTGAAGAAGCGCGTAACATTTACCATTTGAATGCCACTGAACGAAGCTATTATGGATTTTTAGCAGCCGATCGAAATGGCCTAAATTATCAATTTAGTGATAAGCCTTTAGTTTACTCATCTAAAGAGATATCCGCTCTAGAACAAAATCCAGCGTTATTACGTGCCAGAGAATTGTATGTTTTAAACCAAATTGTTGATGCCCGACGTGAATGGCACTACGCCATTCAACGAATGGATAGCACGCAAATATTAGTGGCCGCACAAGCTGCTGATCAATGGGGTTGGCACGATCGCGCTATCGTGACATTTGGTCAGGCAAAATACTGGGATGACTTAAAGCGTCGATTCCCGCTGGTTCATCAAAATCTTGTCGTGAAACAATCCCAAACTCAACAAATAAATCCCGCCTGGGCATTTGCTATTATTCGACAAGAAAGTGCATTTACTTCGGACGCACGTTCGCATGCTGGAGCCATGGGCTTAATGCAGTTATTACCACGCACTGCGCGACAGGTCGCACGTACTAATCGGCTTAAATATCGAAACCGATATGATTTACTGAATGTCAATACTAATGTGAAATTGGGGGTTCGTTATCTGAAAAAAGTAAGTGATCACTTTAATGGTAATAATGTTCTCGCTACCGCCGCTTACAATGCCGGACAACACCGGGTAAACACCTGGCTACCCAAAGCACCCGTTGCAGCAGATATCTGGGTAGAAACCGTGC
>CAYOHQ010000344.1:0-3532 GCA_964403805.1 uncultured Thioalkalispiraceae bacterium
CAATTAATGATGTCTAGCTCACAATAGTGAAATACAAGTAGATTTTGTGAGCTTGAGAAAATAGTACTTTTGGGATATATCGATAAAATTATTAAATTAATCTGAAGCCAAAACTCGCTCTAATGTGATTTTTAAAATTTCGCGATTATGATTTTTTTCAAGTGCGGCCTTAAAGCCGAAACTCTCATATTCTTTCATTTCTGGCGCCTCGGTGTGGCCACTTGCTACTATCATCTTAACGTTCGGATCTATTGTTAGTAATTCTTCAGCTAATTCTTTACCTCCGATACTACCGGGGATAGATAGATCCAATATGACAGCATCAATTAATTTCCTTCTCTCTAAAGACTCATTAAATAATGATATGGCCTCTAATGGGTTATTAACCAGAATAATTTTACAGCCTAGTTTCGTCAAATTTATTCTATATAATTCACGCATACTATCTTCATCGTCCATCACCATAATTGTACAACCGTGAAGGTCTATCTTTGAATTCTTATTATTATCGCAGATTAAATTTCTAACTTTTTCTAATAGATTTTTAGAAGTGTAGGGCTTATATAATATATTACTAAGCGTAGTATCTGAAATGTCTTTATTCCGATCATCAGCGAAACCGCTGACCATTTGGATTTTTATGTCTGGATATTTTTCCTGTATTTTTTGTGCTAGTTGGTAGCCATCCATTTCTGGCATGATGATATCTGTTACCACTAAATCGACGACTTCTTTTTCAAGAATGGTTAATGCCTGTGATCCATCGTTTGCAATAAATACCTGGTAACCTTTTACAGCTAAAATTTCTTGAGCAAGTTCAAGCATGGCTCGCTCATCATCCACTACCAATATGGTTTCACTACCGTGGTAATCTTGAAAATTATTATTTGTAATATTAGCTTCTTTTGTAACGGTTTGAAGACACTGTGGAAAGTAAAGTGCAAAACGTGTTCCAAAGCCTAGTTCTGAATAGGCTTGTATCCAACCATTGCTTCGTTCTACGAAACCATAAACCTGACTTAATCCTAGTCCCGTTCCTTGTTCACCTTTAGTTGTAAAAAATGGGTCAAATATTTTTTCTTTGGTTATGCTATCCATTCCGTAACCTGTGTCTGTAACACTGAGTAAGACATAGTTACCCGGTTTTAAATTCGATTTATTCGCATCCAATTCACCTAGTTCTTCATTGCTCGTGCGAATTGTTAATGTCCCCCCGGATGGCATTGCATGCATAGCATTAATACTCATATTTACAATGGCATCTTCAAGATCACCAATATCCAATTTTACCGACCATAACTTGTCATCTAATATATACTCCAGTTTAGTGCGTGACATAATTGTTTTTTCTAACATCAAATTTTGGTCTTGTAATAAGTCGTTAATATTTACTACTGTTGCAATATGATTTTTATTTTTAGAAAAAGATAATAATTTTTTTGTTAATTTAGACCCACGTTCAGCAGCATATTTAATGTTAAGTGCATATTTTGACAATTTTGAATCATTTGAAATATTATCATTTAATTGTTCAGCGTATCCCATGATAATTCCAAGAATGTTATTATAATCATGAGCGATACCTCCCGTTAACTTTCCCAAAGCATCCATTTTTTGACTTCGGCGAAGCTGTTCCTCTTGATTTTTTACGAAAGTTAAATCCTGGCATGAACCAATGAATCGTCGATTCCCCATATTGTTTTTTGGTAGTTCAGCAATGGATATGCGCATGGGAAAAATTTGTGAATTTTTTCTTTGTCCTTCAACTTCCTTTGACGATCCAATTATGTGTGCTATACCAGTGGTTAAATAATTATGTATGTACTTATCATGATTGATGGCCACTGATTCGGGCATTAGCTTTTTAATGTTTTTTCCGATTATTTCAGTTGAGGTATAACCAAACAGAAGTTCAGCCGCTTTATTGAAGGTTAGAATCTTACCAGTTTCACTTATTGTGATTACACTATCGACGATAGTACCGAGTATTTCTCTCTGTTCAGTTTCGTGAAGTAGCAGAGCGTGTTGAGCATGTTGTTTTTCTGTTATATTTTGCCATTCACGTAATGAACGCTCAACAATTTTTGGCATAGACTCAAATGCTTCAGGACTTTTAACAATATAATCAAATGCTCCCGATTTCATAGCATTAACAGCAACATTTTCATCACCGTAACTGGTCATTAATATTAAAGGATATGATTTAGCTGATTTTGATTGCGCTACCAGTTCCAGTCCTTTGCCATCGGGTAAATTAAGATCCGCAATTAATAAATCTGGATAGTTATTTTGTATTGCAATTCTGGCTTCATGTAAATTTTTGCAGTGACGAATATTATTATCAAGTGATACTTGTTCAAAAGCACACATAATGAGCTCAGCATGAGCTTCATTATCTTCTACTAATAAAATATTTGCAGTTTTCATTTAAAATTCACATTCTAAAAAGGTTTGTGATTCCATGCTAGCCAGTAATAGCCTAAATCATCCATCATATTAGTAAAGTTATCAAAATCGATAGGTTTAACTAAATAACTATTGGCGTGAAATTTGTAAGCTTTAGCGACATCGGTGTCTGCTGCTGAGGTTGTTAAAATTACAACTGGTATAATTTTTAATTTTTCAGAAGTTTTTATTTTCTCTAATACTTCTAAACCATCAATTCTTGGTAATCTTAAATCCAGTAATACGACATGAGGGTAAGAATCAATATCTGAATAGAGTCCTTTATGATGTAAATAATCCAATGCCTGTTCGCCATCGGTTACATGCTTAATCGTATTCGCTATACGATTGGTTTCAAAACTTCTGATTACCATTTCAGCATGCGCTTTATTGTCTTCTACAAGTAAAATTCGTAGTGGTTCACCGGCAGTTATTCCATTATTCATATAATGCTCCTTAGTGATACAGTGCTTGTTTTTTTAAGAGTAAAACAAAATTTTGAACCTTGTCCTGCTCCTTCAGATTCAACCCATAATTTACCTTCATGAATTTCAATAATTCTTTTTACAATTGCAAGTCCTACACCAGTTCCTTCGGTGTCATTATTCATACGTTCGAACAAACCAAAAATTTTTTGGTGATAGCGTGTATCAATTCCTATGCCATTATCTTTCACATAAAATATTGGCGTGTCATTATTGTCTTCATAGCGAACACCAATATATATTTCTGGTGGTTTATTTTTAATTTGGTATTTAATGGCATTTTCAATCAAGTTTAAGAAAACCTCTTTAATACGAGGTTCTTCAGCAATAATGCCGGGTAGCTTATCTTCTACAACAATTTTAGCTTTGGTTTCTTTAATTGTTATAGCGAGTAATTCTTTTACGGATTTTACCGTCGCATCAATAGTAACTTCAGTATGAGGAAAAGTTTTTCGACCGATTCGTGATATTTCAAGTAAATCATCGAGTAATTTCTGCATCGTTATTGTTGCTTCGGTAATTCTGTCAAGATCCGCCTGTATTCGTGCTGTGTTACTGGATTTGATGTCTTTTTTTAATAAACCAATAAAACCGCTAATTTT
>CAYOHQ010000345.1:0-3501 GCA_964403805.1 uncultured Thioalkalispiraceae bacterium
GTGGCATTAGTCCTTACCATCTAAAATACGGTGGAGATCTGATTTGGCAAATAGGCACCGGTTATTTTGGTTGTCGTAACTCCAGTGGCGGTTTTGATGAAACATTATTTGCAGAAAAAGCCAATAACGATGTTGTCAAAATGATCGAAATTAAATTATCTCAAGGTGCCAAGCCGGGGCATGGCGGAATTTTACCTGCAGTAAAATTAACACAGGAAATTGCAGATATTCGTCATGTACCAATGGGGCATGATGTTGTCTCACCACCGGGACATTCTGCTTTTTCTTCACCGATTGAATTACTTGAATTTGTTGTTAAGTTACGGCAACTTTCCAATGGTAAACCGGTTGGTTTTAAACTGTGCATTGGTAAACGATCTCAATTTCTGGGTATATGTAAAGCAATGCTCGAAACCGGAATCACTCCGGACTTTATCACTGTCGATGGTGCCGAAGGCGGCACCGGTGCTGCCCCCATTGAAATGACCAATTCAGTAGGCACACCATTACGCGATGGACTTATTTTTGTTAATAACGCATTAATTGGAACAGGCTTGCGTGATAAAATACACATTATTGTCTCAGGTAAAGTTATGTCTGCTTTTCATATGTTACGCTTAATGGCCTTAGGTGCCGATACCGTCAATTCAGCACGTGCTATGATGTTTGCATTAGGTTGCATACAGTCGCGTAGTTGTAATACGGATAAGTGCCCAACAGGTGTTGCTACACAAAATCCGGCGCGTTATAAAGCATTGGATATAAACAGCAAATCAATCAGAGTCGCAAATTATCATGAATCAATGGTTGAAAATTTAATGGAATTAATTGCAGCTATCGGTTTAAATAGTCTTGATGAACTTCAACCGTCTGATATTAATAGACGGGTAAATGGTACAAACATCAAAAATTATGCAGAACTTTATCCTTGCATAACGGACAAATGCTTATTGTCTGAAAATGTGATACCGAATATCTGGCGAACAAGTTGGGATCAAGCAACAGCAACGAGTTGGTAGTTAAAGTGCAGCTCCAAACTACCAGAAGTAACATTATCTGGTAACAACGCTTCAATCTTGCTAACAGTTTCTTGTTGTGAATAAACTTGAAAAATAGTTGAAGTTTTTATGTGGATAGTCGATATATTCAATATTACCTATACTGAAAACGACTCTGATGCTATCTCATTTATTAACAACAAAAAATGTATTTGATTCATTCAAACTTGCTGTAATTGTTGGAACGGTATTGTGCCTGATTAACGATTCATATTTTGATGGTGATATATTGCGTTTATTCCTGAACTATCTGGTTCCTTTTTTAGTATCTTTATACTCAAGAGTTGATGTTTTTTTAAAAAATAAGGAATAGATTAAATTTTAAAATCTATCTTTAAAAGCTTCTACAAGAATAAGTCACCCCAAAAATAATCAGTATCCAGCTCATTATTTCGAATTTTATTTTCATATTTGACGCGATTTTTTTCATAGGTATTTTTAATTTCAATTAATTTCTTTTTTTCTTCATCAGAACAGCATAATTCGACAGGAAGGTTTTTACCACAATACATACAACGATCAAAAATTGATTTTTGTATTATTTGATCACATTCAGGACATTTGGGTTTAATCATTTTATTCTGAATCGCTTACGATTGAATCGTATAGTAATAGTCCTGCAGAAGCCATTGAGATTATTGAGTTGAGTTCTTCAGTATTCTGCTTACTGAGCCACACTTTGGGTTTTTCTTCCTCAGTGGATACAGCCGCAATTTTAGTATTATCACGCATCCAGGTATAACCTGCATAAGCACTAAAATCACTTTTATTGCCATTCGCTTTATAATAATCACCAAGAGTTGGGGTAGCTAAATAAAGTGTTTTTTTATCAGTCATGGTCATTACAACTTTGTCATTATAATCAGTAGTTATTGAAAGATACCAGGGTTGATTATTTTTTCGGGTATAGGTACAGACATACCGGGCGAAGTATTCTTCAGCTGTGTTAAAATTCGAATATTGAGTTTCCTTTTTTTCCACTACATATACACAATTTGAAAGCCATGGAATTTTACTGTCTTGCTCAAATTCATAGTCATGAGCTTTAACAAGTTTACTGGTAACAATGCCTTTTTCATGAAAAATAAAATAATTAAATAAATCCGGATTGGTGATATCTTTATTTAAAAGAGTTGTAGTAAGGTTACTGGTTTTTTTAACATGATAGCTTCCAAAACTAAAATCTCTGTAGTATCGGCTCCATTCGGTATTAAATTTTACCGGATAAATTTCTGAATTTTTATCCAGTTGCGGATCAATATTCATGTGCAATGTTATTGGCGAACATGCTGTTAAAAGTAATATAAAAAACGGAATTATTTTCCTTAATGTTTTCATTTGATTTCCTTATTGTTTATCAAAGTATCTTACTTAATATACATACCGGTTTCAATACTAGATTTCGGAAGCGTTCGGTAGTATTTAACTATTATTGCACAATAAACAACAGAAATTTATAATGATGCAATGTTATAATAGCAACCACATGGCATCACACATAAACAAAATACTCATTCCATTTCTTAAGTCACCACAACGGCCTGAAGGGACATTAAGTTTGCATGAAGCGCAAGGATTTTTGTTTACTGTTGCCTGTTCACCCGAATTGATTAAACCATCGGAATGGCTGCCATTTATTTTTAATGAACAAGAAGCTAATTATGAATCTGATGATGAAGCTACAATAGTGTTGCAAGCTTTGATTGATTTATACAACATCATTAATACACAGGTGTATACAGGCGAGCTTACCTTAATTGATGAATTTAATTTAAGCTTACCTGCGCTTGAAAATATTGGTGAGTCAGCGATTGTCGGTCAATGGTCAAAGGGTTTTTTAATGGGGCATGACTGGTTGCATGAAATCTGGGAAGACTATATCCCGGATGAGTTAAGTGATGAATTGGGAAGCATAATGATGGTTTTAAGTTTCTTCTCCAGTAAAAGTCTGGCAGAAATTTATTATCACGAACTTGCAAAATCCAGTGATCAAACACTGGAACAATATGCAAAGGTAATTCAAGATACTTTGGGACCTGCCATTCTGAGTTATGCGCATATGGGGCGCAGTATTCAGACTGCCTTGAGTGAATCTGAAAATGAATTTGAAATGCCCTACATTAATGAGCAAAAGATCGGCCGTATTGAACCCTGCCCCTGTGGTAGTGGTAAAAAATACAAGAAGTGTTGTTTGCACTGAGCTAAACTAGCCATTTTATGGCTATACCTTGCTACCATACATATATCATGTATATTATTGTTTTTACTACATATTTTAAGAATAATAAAAGACTTGAATGTTAATTATATATAGTCTGATATGACTCTAACCAGAGCAAAAACCCGAACAATATTTTAAACTATGGTCAGAAAAGTCTCTATATAATAAAACAAACAAGCTCAAATAATCGGTGTTAGGTTAATAAATAATGACAATAAAAAA
>CAYOHQ010000346.1:0-3498 GCA_964403805.1 uncultured Thioalkalispiraceae bacterium
GATTCGATTCAATAAAAAAGCCATTAACAAAATGTTACGACAACGTAATTTACCCGTTTGGGGACAAACCCGGCCATCAGCATTGGTCTGGTTTGTGATTGATGAAAATGGCAGAAGAGAGTTTGTTGCTAACGATCGAAATAATGTGATTGCGGATACCATACTGAGCCATTCTAAAATTCGTGGTTTACCCATTCGATTTCCACTGATGGATTTAACTGATCGAGTGAATATAAAAACCAGTGATATTTGGGCTGGTTTTGATGGCACTATAATGAAAGCATCCGAACGCTATCATACAGAAGCAGTTGTGGTTGGTCGGGCATTTCAGAGTTTTAGTGGCCTGTGGAATACCCGCTGGACATTATATCTTAATGGGCAAAGACAAATTTGGGAATTTCAGGATAATGAAGTAGTTGCAGCAATAACACCGGGTATCGATCAGGTAACGGATAATTTGTCAGTTCGTTTTACTCAGATCAATAATAATCAGGATAATAATCAGGTGATGCTGAAGGTTACGAATATTGATGATTTGGCGGATTACACCCGTGTGGTGCAATACATATCCTCGATTTCTTCGGTTGTACAAATCCAACCTTATGTTTTAAACAAACATGATGTAACCTTTAATTTAACGACACGTGGTGGCAGAATTGGTGTAGCTCAATCGATTTCGCTCGGTCGATTATTAGTAAAAGAAGACGAGAATATACCAAATATTGCTGTCGATAATACGATATCTGAGCAAGGCCAAACTAATACAAGTGAAAACACCAATGTAACAGTAGCTTACGATTTAAAATATCGATTATTGAAATAATTAAGAAAAATTCTATAGTTATAGTAATGAGTGGCGTGGCCTATAAATTACGATAAAATTGAATCTATAAAATTGAATTTAAGTAACTTACCAAATTTGATTAGTATTCTACGAATGGTGTTGGTGGTACCAGTCGTAATTTTGATGCTCGAGGGTGATTTTGAGTGGGCATTGGCGTTATTTATTATTGCCGGGTTGTCTGATGCGATAGATGGCTTTCTGGCAAAACGCTTTAACTGGATTTCCAGTCTGGGTGAAATACTGGATCCACTTGCTGATAAATTACTAATGGTAAGTTGTTATTTAGTTCTGGGTTGGCTTGGACATCTCCCCATATTGTTAGCGTTGGTGGTTATCATTCGTGATATTATTATTGTATTAGGCGCCATTGCATATCATTATAATATCCAGACTATCAACATCACACCAACCTTTATCAGTAAGATTAATACAACGGCACAAATATTATTGATTTGCATCGTATTATTTTCGCTAGTCGTTTTTGAATTGCCACAACGAGGATTGAATGTTATTTTTATACTCGTTTTTTTAACTACGATGGTCAGTGGAATCGATTACATAGTAAAATGGAGTAAACTGACTATTAAGAATCGACGTACATAAAAAGCAAATTATATTATGGATAATGAGACACAATTAATTTTAAATTTTGATCTCAGAGATATAGCAAGATTTGAAAATTTCATAATTGATGATAATCAGAATTTAATTAATGAATTACGAGATGAGAAGCAGTTATGTATTTTTTTCTATGGATTGTCCGGCTCGGGGAAAACACATTTATTACACTCATTGTGTCATGAGTATACCAATCAGGGTAAGTCGGTTACCTACATCCCCTTAGCTCAACATGAAGAACTCTCACCAGAAATTTTCTCAGGATTAGAGAATATGAATTTAGTTTGTATCGATGACATTCAAATAATAGCCGGGATGGCTGACTGGGAAACTGAATTATTTCATTTATACAATCGTCTTCGTGATAATAAGGGTAAAATAGTGGTTAGTAGTGCGATGTCATTAAAATCATTATCGCTTAATTTAGCCGATTTACGTTCACGTTTCTCATGGGGGCCGGTTTATCAGATTAAATCTTTAACTGACGATAATAAATGTCTGGCCTTACAACAGCACGCAAAGGCACGCGGGCTGGAATTAACGGATGAAGTTTGTGATTATCTCTTAAGTCGTTACACTCGGGATGTTAGCAGTTTATTTGATATGTTAGAAACACTGGATAAAGCTGCATTAGTTGCAAAACGGAAAATAACGATTCCGTTTGTGCGGAAAATTTTGGCTTAAAGGTAATTTAAGTTTTTTTGTTTTCCCGAGCATTCATTTTAACGAAATAAATACACCCGAGAAATAATCCAATGCTTAATACAGTTTCGATAAGTGCTAGATGTCGAGTTTGTTCGTTGGCGTAAGCTTCCACTACCGCATGGATAAAATAAGCTAAGGATAGAAAACTACACCAGGCGTGAGTGTAGGGTTTACCTCGGAGTAAACCTATCAGTGGGAATAATAATGGACCAATCGCAATTGCAAGTAACATCGGGGTGGATGTTGGGGACGAATTTATAAAAACCAAAATCCAGTATAAAAATAATAGAATGAGGCCAAAGTAACTAACTAATGTGAGTTTTCGAAAGAATAATGCATTTAAATTCATAGTGAATACTTAAGAGTTATTATGGGTTTTTGCTATAGTAGCTAATCTTTTTCCTAGCGCGATACACAATGTTTTTTCATCTTCAGAAATATCTAAATTACTGTCATTTCCTGCAAAATGACTAACACCATACGGTGTGCCACCTGTTTTAGTCGAGATTAGTTTTTCTTCGCTATAGGGTAGTCCTAAAACCATCATACCGTGATGTAATAGCGGTAACATCATTGAAACTAATGCCGTTTCCTGACCGCCGTGAAGGCTTGATGTTGAGGTAAAAACGGCTGCTGGTTTTCCAATTAATGCACCTGATAACCAAAGCGGACTAGTGGAATCGATAAAAAATTTTAACTCTGATGACATGTTACCAAAATAAGCCGGACTGCCTAATGCCAAGCCGCAACATTGCTTTAAATCTTCCAAACAGGCATAGGGTGCACCTTGATCCGGAATAGCACTTTCAGTAGATTCGCAAACGGTGGATATTTTTGGTACGGTCCTGATTCGTGCACTTATTTGATCGACCGATTCTATTCCTCGGGCTATTAATTTAGCCATTGCAGCTGTTGATCCATTTCTGCTGCTATATAAAACTAATACTTCATTGCTACTCATAAAATTTCCAATACATTTTCAGGGGGACGTCCGATTCTCGCTTTGCCATTAGTGACCACAATAGGGCGTTCAATTAAAATCGGATTCTCGATCATTGCCGTTATGAGTGCATCTTCATCTAATTCGGGTTGATCAAGCTCAAGCGCTTTATAGACTAACTCGTGTTGTCGCATTAACTCTCGGGCAGTCATGTTGAGCATCGTTAATAAATTTTTTAAAGTGTCATGATCTGGAGGTGTTTCAAGGTAATATATTTCAATTGGATTGAGATCCCGATCTTTTAAAAGTTGTAGAACCTGCCGTGACTTTGAGCATCGGCTATTATGGTATAGGGTAACGGTCATTTTAAATTTAGCCCACTTGTTAATAT
>CAYOHQ010000347.1:0-3461 GCA_964403805.1 uncultured Thioalkalispiraceae bacterium
GTCATGATATTTCTTGGTCTGACTTCCGTTATCCCCGGCGTACCGACTTTAATCGATTCAACAAAACTATTTGATGGTTTTGGCAGTAATGCTGTGATATCCATTATTGCTGTTATTATTATCGGTGCCGGTCTTGATAAAACCGGCGTTATGAGTGTTGTTGCGGCCTTTATCTTAAAGATAGGTGGCAAAACAGAAAAAACGATTATCCCCATCATTTCCGGAACCGTTGGTTTCATATCAAGCTTTATGCAGAATGTTGGAGCTGCGGCATTATTTCTACCGGTAGTCAGCCGAATTTCAGCCCGTTCAGGAATACCCTTGTCACGATTATTAATGCCGATGGGTTTTTGTGCTATTTGTGGTGGTACCATGACCATGATTGGATCCAGCCCTCTCATCTTACTCAATGATTTAATTGTGACATCGAATGTTACATTGGTAGCTCAAGGCTTACCTGAAATGAATATTTTTGAATTGTTTTCTGTTGCTCCAATTGGTGCAGCAATGATCATTACGGGAATATTATATTTTGTTATTGCAGGAAAATACGTTTTACCTACAGGCAAAAGTAAAAACCGCACATCTTCTGAGAGCACTGTTGATTATCTAAAACGCATTTATGGCGTTGATTATGCTTTAAATGAAATGTATGTTTCAGCAGACAGTCTACTACTCGGTAAAACCCTGGACGAAATAGAAGTTGGTAACCGTATGCGAATTGTCGCTATAAAATCAGACAACCGGTTTAAAATAGCACCGTCAGGATTAGCCCATGATGTTGAAATAAAAGAAAATGATATTATTGGCGTTATAGCGTCCAACTGGGCATTAAAACGATTTGCCAAAAAATATAAAACCGAACTACGAAAAAATATAGAAGATTTTTTACCGGTTTTAAGTCTATCAACTTCCGGTATAGCGGAAATAGTAATTCCGCCGGGATCAAATATCGTTGGCAAATCGTGTCGTGATGTTGAAATGCGAAAAGTATATGGCTTAACGGTGATGGCAATACATCGGCAAGACATTACGATTGCAGAAGGTATAGTTAAAAAAACTGAAGATGATGTTGAAGTAGAAGTTGAAGAAGAACAAGTTGAAGTTCGCGACATCCCTTTAATGGGGGGAGATACGTTAATATGTCATGTTAACTGGAACCAACTGACACAACTGGAAAAAAACCCAAATTTTGTTGTCGTCACTACAGAATATCCACATGAAGAAACACGTCCTAATAAAGTAAATCACGCATTGTTTTTTTTAACCATTGCACTAGCGCTGGTTTTATTTACCGATGTCCGCTTATCAGTAGCTTTGTTTACCGGCGCACTCGGCATGATCCTGACTGGAGTAATCAGTATTGATGAAGCGTATGAAGCTGTTAGCTGGAAAACTGTATTTTTGCTGGCAAGTTTAATTCCACTAGGTGTAGCCGTAGAAACATCAGGTACTGCACAATGGATTGCTGTTCATACTCTTGATCTGGTAGGCGATGATGTTAGTCCATTTATATTACAAATTATTATAGCTATTTTAGCGACATTTTTTACTCTGGTAATGTCAAATGTGGGTGCAACAGTATTACTAGTACCGTTAGCGGTTAACATCGCAATACAAGCACAACTGGCAGGTATCACCGGAGCAGACCCTGCAATGTTTGCCTTAACCGTTGCGCTTGCTACTTCAAACTCTTTCTTAATTCCAACTCATCAAGTTAATGCTTTAATAATGGGACCGGCTGGCTACCGAGTGAAAGATTTCCTAAAAGCTGGTGGCGTTATGACCTTGTTATTTTTATTTGTTATGTTGGGTATGTTGAAGTTGTTTTATTAAATCGATTCACAAACGACATTAATTTTATTCATCCTTCGCTCGAGACATAAATTTACCAGTAGTAGTATTAATTTTTATTAACTCCCCCGGTTCAAGATATTCCGGAACTTGAATTTCCAGACCTGTCGTTAGTATTGCCGGTTTAGTTCGTCCCGTCGCCGTCGCACCTTTTATACCCGGAGCAGTTTCCTTAATTTCTAAATTAAGTGATTGAGGTAATTCAATACTCAATAATACACCATCGGACAATAATGCGGTGATGCCTTCCAGGCCATCGGTGATATACGGTATTTGTTCTTCGATACTATCTGCATTTATCGTATATTGACTATAATCTTCCATATTCATGAAGGTGAGTTGATCATCATCCCGATAAGAATACTGTACTTGAGTGCGTTCGCAATCGGCTTCTTTTAAGAAATCATCACCTTTATAGGACTCATCCAATTTTTGTTTTGTTTGCAAATTAATAAAGCGAACTTTATATAAAGTTGATGCACCACGTGATGATGGGCTTTTTGCTTCGAGTTTTTTTACTATATAGGGCATGCCTTTTATTTCGACAACACTTCCTGTTTTTAAATCACTTGCTTTTGGCACTGCTATTCTCCATTTAATTTTTCTTATCTTTATTCATCATATCACCTAACCCGGCGAACGGATTAAATGTTGCTGGTTCAGCACTTGTTGTTTCTAAACTTTGAAAACCGCGAATTTTATCAACAAATTTTTGATGTTCATTATCATGACAAAATAAGCACAGATTTTCCCAATTACTGCCATCACTGGGATTATTATCATGATTATGATCTTTATGATGAACTGTTAATTCATGCAGATTTTTTCTGGTAAATTCTCGTGCGCAGCGGCCACACACCCACGGATGTATTTTTAACGATTGCTCCCGATAGCCTTCTTGGCGTTTATCAATTGCTCGTCGGGAATCGGCAACAATTTTATCCAATTTCGTAGTATCAATTGCTTCACCAGCTTGTCTTTTACGCTTAGACATTATTAATTTCTCTATATATCAATATGTTATGTTTATATTTTATAGTAAATTTAAAGCTAAATACATTTAGTTTTATGACGATAACTAATATACAGCCTAACTAAATTTAGCGCTAGACAAAAAAGAGACTCGATTATGCTTAAAATAACTCAAATTAGTATCGTTGTAGCAACAATGGTATCCATCGCTTTTCCAGCTCAAGCAAAAAGTCGCCATGAAATGTGTGAAGTTGCCGAAATGGCAAGCCAGGTAATTAGCCAAAAAAAGGGGGATTCACCAGAAACAACGGCACTAAAACGAACTGCGGTACACAATCAATGCTTCACAGCACCAATAGCCGAGATAGAATCTGCATACAGTTATTTAATCGATAATTGGGATACAGTTTTTAATCATACACCAGCAAAATAAATATATTTAATTCATTTCCCTTAAAACCTGAACTTGCTCCGGAACAATAATTTTACCTGATTTATTACCCCAGGTATTTTTTTCATAGCTTATAATCGAAGCAATAACTTCATTCGACAGTAAATTAGCATACGCAGGCATTACTTTTATTCCTGATAGGATAATGTGTATTTGATGTTTTGGATCACCCGTAATTAATTTA
>CAYOHQ010000348.1:0-3454 GCA_964403805.1 uncultured Thioalkalispiraceae bacterium
ATGTTGTATTTGCTCATGCAAAAGGTCGATGCACAAATTCTTAAATTCCCACCTATACAGCGGCAGCTTGCGTTTGTGCAAATTACAGCATTAGCCAATGGCATGCCAAGCCAATGTCAGTTACAACTTAATTCACACAAACTGAAAATAATCGGCGTACTGGATATGCCGCACCACTGGCAAAAAGATGAAGTCGTCACTGTGTTGCACGACAATAATCGAGCCGTTGTAACGGGCTGTCATTCTGCACCCGATAACCGTTTTAACCTCAATATTAAGCTTCATGATAATAAAACACATATTTCGTATGGTGAAGATACAAAGGGTCAAAAAGCCGATCAATGTCGGTTCTTATGTGGTACTACAGAAATTTCCTTTTTTAATACTTTTCAATATTATCTTGATCTAGAAACATTCGATAATAATGGTCTGTGGTGTTTACGTATTCTGGGTTTTGAAGTTTATTTCCGATAACACGAATAATACAATGAAATTAACTACACAAAATAAACCTATTAAGCAACTCGCTATAACAGCTTATGATTTAAAAACCGTAACAGGTAATCGAGATTTTGCATTATTTGGAGCCGTTGCAGCAATGCTGGCAACAGCTACCGAAGATAGCAATCAAGAAGTACCCTCAATTGATAACGAGGGCTATGATCCTGCATTAATTTCAGCCATACCGGAGTTTGACGGAATTGACCCTGAATTTCGAATGTTACAAAATTTACAAAATGTCATTTTAAATGCAGCAGAACATTTACTTGAAAAGCAACTACAGGAAAAACGACATTTAGTACTGATAATCATACCGGCATCAGTCGACACACG
Organism: uncultured Thioalkalispiraceae bacterium; assembly: GCA_964403805.1. GTDB lineage: Bacteria > Pseudomonadota > Gammaproteobacteria > UBA6429 > Thiohalophilaceae > CAYQUC01. The sequence continues at coordinate 835 of CAYOHQ010000348.1, forward strand.
AAGTGACTATATTGATAGCCTTAAATGGCAAGAAATTATAGCAACTGGTTTAACCGAGTTTAGTGATTTACATTATCGTTTTATCAATGCCGATGACAATGTAACAAAGCATTTACAATCAGCCTGCCAGGCAATTAATGAAGAAAAAATTGAAAGTGTGATGTTTGCCGGAATTGATTCATTAGTTGATCAAGCAACCTGTCAGGAATTAATACAGCAAAATCGTTTATGCAGTAGCACTATTTCAGATGGCGTTATACCGGGTGAAGCCGCAGCCTGTGTCGTTATTCAGAATATTGATATAACCCGCAATACACCCCGCGGCATAATTAAAGGGCTTACCTTTTCAGCAGAACCCAATTGTGGCAAAGCCCACACCAGTAAAATGACAGGCTTAAGCCAGGCTATACAGAATGTCAGCCAAACAACAGGACAACACCCCGATGCTATTGATTGCGTCATCCGAAACAACTCCAGAGAGCAACAATATTCACTCGAGTGGTATCAAACCACTCAATCAATCTGGCCTAATAAATTACCCGAGCAAGAGCGAGTGGCTTACCAGCTCGGTGAAATAGACGAACCACCCGAACTCAAACCAAGAAAAATGCCCGAAGAACTTTTCACTGGTCTAACATTGGGTGAAATTGGAGCAGCAACCTTACCAATCAGCCTGATTTTAGCTTGTGCCCGCTTTGAATTTAACTACCCAATGGTTAAAAATTGTCTGGTTTGTGAAGCGAATGAGTTCCCGTTTCGAGGTGCTATTTTAGTAGAGAATCCTCAACCCAAAACGCCAGAAAAAGCATAGACAACCGTGCTAAATTCAACATATTATGAATATTGGATTTGAAATACAGGATTCATTTTATGTTAACTATTCCTAAACTTTCACGGAGGATAAGTCTATGAGTAATGTTCTATTTAATGGTCTAACTGCAGTCCATGCCGATTCCAACGGCATTTTAACAACCAGCGATACCTGTTTAACACCACCGTTTTGTGTCCCAATCCCATACACTAATATCGCAAAATCACAAGATGCAGCGAAAACGGCTAGTTCAGTTACTATTAATGGTAACCCCGCTTGTGTTTTTACTTCCAATTTTGCTGTTAGTCAGGGGGATGCACCCGGAGCATGTGGTGGCATTATCTCAGGCACAATCCTCGGTATGGCTGAATTTATCACCTTTTCAAATGATATCTTTATCGAAGGAATTCCCGTTGTTCGGCAAACCGATAAAATGGTGTCCAATAATAAAAATACCTCACCAATGCCTTTGCAACAACCTGGTGCAGGAAAGCCGCCTGATGTTTCTGATGAAGGGCCAAAAGAGCTTGATGAAACAGCCCCATTTGAATTTAAAATTGAAGTTTCTGGTGCAGCGCCCAATATGCTCAAACCATTAATCCAAATTGGCATGGCAGAAGATCAACTGAATGATGATGATGAGGAGGAGGAGGAGCATACGACTGAGGTTAGTTCAAATAATGATATAAACTCTAATCAAGAACAATCATTGCAAACAGCACAGGATAATACATTATTAAAAACACAAACAATCTATGACGTCATAATGAAAGATGAAGATGGAAATCTAATAGCGAATACTGAATATGTAATAAAACAAGATGGAAATCAAATTAGTAATGGAAGAACAAATGACAAAGGTGAAATAAAACTTAACTGTAGTGATCCAAAGGCAAATTATACGCTTGAAATTTTGGATAATGAAATAATAATGATACCTTCATAAACAAGTTGAATAAAATTGGATAATTACTAGAGATAATTGATATGGCTGAAAATAAATTCAAATTCAAGAAACTAACGCCGGATGAGATTAATAAATTATCTCCTTCAGATCAAGAAAGATATTTTCTTAATGAATATTTTTATCGTGATAAGGCTAAAAATAAAAAAAAAGTACCCATACTACCCAATAAAACTAATTATATAACGCTTAAACTGAAAAATATTACATTTGGTAATGAAAGGCTTAAAAAAGCCTGGATTGAGATAGTAAAAACAAAAACAGGTAAAGATTTAAAAAATAGAATTGAAAAAGCATCATCACCGAAAATTAGAGTTGTAGAAAATCATAGTTGCCAAAATGAGCATTTTGAGCCTGGCTACCCTTCTTACTCTGACGGACTTGCTGGAAGAGGACAAATAAGAGATCCACACTATTCAGTTGTTAATGTTGATTTAAGTGTTGACTATTTCGTTAGTGGCACCATAAATAGCGTTAAAGGGACATTTTGGACAAACCCAAAATATTATTCTGTTTTAGTTCATGAAATAGCTCATGCACTACAGTATATGGAGAAAGGACTGAATAATATTACTGAAGATTTTGCAATAAAAATTTCAAATAACTATCGAAGTGAAATTAATGAACTTAAAGGTAAGCTTCGAGTCGGTCATGGAGCAATAAATATTAAAGGACCTAATTGTAAAAATAAATATTAGAATGAAATGTTTGACAAAATACTATTCGATTCACGTAATGAAAAACTGTATTTAAGGATATAAATAGTGACGGCGAATCCAGAGACAAATTTTAAACGTAAAAAATGGTTTATTCCTGTTATAATTATTTTATCATTTTTCCTAGGG
>CAYOHQ010000349.1:0-3410 GCA_964403805.1 uncultured Thioalkalispiraceae bacterium
GCCGCCGGGACATCACAACCAGGAATATCAAAATTATGAATTAAGCTTCTGGCATATAATTCATATTCCGCAGCACTGTTATATGTTTTTTCACCAACATTGTCATACGGTTTTTCAAAATAGCGGGTTTTATTTGCAGCATCTTTAATAATATTATGATTTGCGCGTTTTCGAGCAGAACCATATACAACATCAATACGATAACTTTCATTGAAACCTAAATTTGATTTATCGGTTGAAGTGATAACACCGGCATGTTTCAGTGGAATAGCAATCATTTTATCACCAACAGGAACTTCAATTCCTTTTCCACGGTTGGCTAATTTGTTTTTAAAACGAAAGCGAAATGAAATATCGGGTTTAGCATCACCATCGTTATCTACTTTAATGGAATATAAGGCATCTGGATCCATAGAAAAATAATTAGGACCGGCATTAGGAAATTGTAGTGGAATGTAATTCGCTAATAGGGTGACGTAACCCTCACGACCAGGCTCATAACTGTTAAACATATAAAAGTCTGTATTATCGACCTTGGGTTTCTCAGTAATATTCGGTGCTTCACGATGGCTAGACGCAGTAGCCGTTAACGTAACTGCACTGCTGAGTAAAATTGATGCGATTGTTATCGCGAGTTTTGATGTGTGTTTCTTCGATATTGAGATCATATTCTCCTCCAAAAGATTAGTAAATTATTTGTACAAAAAATAGTCATTTTGACGTTTTATAAAATCATTATTTTCTGTTCAAGGGGATATACGGAGTAATCTATCTTTTGGATGCAAATAAATAAAATAATGTTTGGGTTCTGTTATAGGACGTGAAGCCCTCTGTTTGGCTGATAATCCAGTAGATTAAATAGCTAAGTGACTAATTTACGAAATTAAACTACTTGATCTTTTTGCCAGTTGTGGGAAAATATCCCACCAGCGGAAGGATAGTGAGGTTTATATGAGAGCGCCAAAGCACTTGAGATTAAAAACGGTTTCGTCTGACGACGTTGATTTGGAGTCATGGACACCAAAATCACTCGAGGATATCCATATTTGTCTGGATATGGGCGTTAGGGTGAAAGATATCGATGGTGAAATAACGTTAAACGTTACCTTAGCCTCACCAGAAGCATTGCGTTACCATCGGAATAGTCCTGCCCTTGTTGAAAAGCACACTGTTGTTGTTCAAAAATACGATTATGAGTCCGTTAAAAAATTATTAAAGGGTCTTATTAATAAATGCAACCGTGAAACACGATATGATAGTTGTCTTGCTTTACAAAAATATTTTCATTGGGAATATGATTACTGTAAGTTAAAAAAAATCAATTAAGAACTCAGGTTTAGAGCAACCATTCTAAATTACGCTAATTGCACCCTGATATAATATTGGCCCAGTTGGCGCCCCTGTTGGTGAACCACCTTTTGGTTCTAAACTAACAGCCATACCACTAGCGAATTTTAAGTTTTGTTTTAGAACAGCAAATAGCGCAGCTGATAGTTTGATATCCGATTCTCCTGAAGCTGGCATTAAGCCCATTGATATGGGGGCGCGCTTGGCAGCAGGTAATAACCACAGTTCAAATGATTTTGATGAATCAATTTTTTGCGGCGTAACCGATTTAATTTGTAAACTTTCAGTATTTAAATTAATTGACACCAACCAGGATGATTGTGATTGCTGGTTATTAATAACAGTAACATACTGCGCATAGTGAGGTTGCTGTTCTGTTAATGGAGTAATTACGATGTAAGCCATCATCACAATGGCAAACCCGGCAGTTAATGCCGATGATAGTTTCCAAAATGAAATTGAATCGAATAATGAAGCAATCCAACCCTGTTTTTTACTAAAACCAAGTCGACGTTCAATATTTTTCCAAACGTGTTTTTTTGGTGTTAGTGGTTTTAATGTCGAGTTTAAATCCTGCAACTTTTCAGACCAGGATTCAACCGATTGACGTAATTCCGGTAAAATAGCCATATAATATTCAAAACGTAATCTCGCCCGGCTATGTAAGGTACCTAAAATATATTCTGCGGCTAACATCTCTCGTAATTGTGGATTTTGTAATTTCATTGTTCGAGACACCTCTTTAATAATGGTAGACTGCGTCGAATCCAACTCTTAATCGTTCCTAATGCATTACCGGTTTTTTTAGCGAGTTCCTTATGTGTCAATCCTTTAAAGTAAACTTGTAATAAAGCATTACGCGGTTTTTCATCTATTTCTTTTAAGCATTCATAAAGATCTTTATTATCGTCAAAAGATAAATGACTGCTGGTGATAATTTCAGTATCGAGATCAATATCGTGGTCTGTCGATAATTGGTTTTCCGGTTCACGGCGAAGCCAATCAATCGTTTTATTTCGAACAATGCGAGTCATCCAGGTCATTGGTGCTGCTTTATCTTCACGGTATCGATCAGCATAATTCCAGATATTGATAAAACTGTCCTGTAATAATTCATCGGCGATATCACGACGCTGAATCATTTTAAAAATAACGGCATAAAGATAAGGCGATGACAAATCATACAATTCTTTTAATGCATCTGGCTTTCGTAAAGCGCATTGCGCCAGTAGGGATTTCAGTATTTCATTATCGTATTTTTTGTTTTTCATGCAATTAACTCTATTTTCAAGCATCACAGTTATATACGTAATAAATAGCAAAATGGATGCGTAATTAAAAATTATTTAACTAATATATAAATTTAATAGTATTATCAATATCTAAGTAATTGATTTAGTTAAACTAACATTAGTGTTGTGAATCGTTATGAGGGGTTTAATGTGTATTGTTTCACAGATATATCACATATCTATCACAGTTAATTGATTTGAATGGGCCGGTAGCGTTGTACGGGAATTAATCCAGAAGTTTATCATGCTTAACTTCATCGATTGGTAAGATGCGTTCTTGTACAACGCGCCAGGTACCTTGCTCATTTTCAAGCAATACTTCGACACCTTGAGCGCTTATAGTACCATCGGTTGCTTCAACCGCTTCATAGGTTTTGAACATGATTCGGGTATCGGTATGAGCTTGTAACTTTAAACCTTGATAACTAATACTCTTGATTATATTATTTTCAAATTCATGTTTGCATTGAGTCGCCCAATCATCATAACCGATATTTTCAAAATCAGGAATTCCGGTAATATTCACTTTCCTGGAGATTAAATCCATGTGCTGATCAAATTCATGATTTGCCGCTGTGTCAGCTATATTACGCATCCAGTTTTTTGCTATTGTTGTTGCTGTTTCGCTCATATTGGGTCACTTTGTCAGTATGGTTTATATTGAAAAGCTTATTTTATCATCATAAATCAATAGAAGTCATTGAAAAAATAAGTGTAGTGGTTATTATAATCGTATAGATCCCATTACAGAAAAGGACGACATTATGATTG
>CAYOHQ010000350.1:0-3408 GCA_964403805.1 uncultured Thioalkalispiraceae bacterium
ATATCGATCTAAAATTATTGATCAACTCTAAATCTTTAAAATTTTTCGAACTGATTTTTTTTTGAACAATAGTGCCTGTATATAGACATATTTCAAATAAATAAATTAACTAAATTTTAACTGTTTATATTTAACAGTTCATTATTAAATTAGATTAATTCTAACTATAGTGTTAAGTGACTAAATAAACTACAAAAAAATTTAGTTTTAAATACTAAAATTTAAATACTAAATTATGGTTTCTGTTGATTTATCTGAATTGAAAGTATTTCACTTCGGGAATTAGAGATATTAGCGATTTCATTAAACAAATCACCACTTTGTGCAATAGCATTACCCGATTTTGATATTCGAGCACCGATACGCACTTTGCTGAATTTAGAAAGCGTCATGGTCGGCATCATTGCCATAGCATCGTTCAAAGTTACAGTTATTGGCAAATCTTTTACTTTTTTACGAACGACCGCCAATGGCATCGGTGGTCCCTGCATCGCTTTCGCATAAATAAAAATACTGTCTTCACTATTTGCTTTAGCCTTAAGGGCATCATTAAGAGTTACTTGAACCTTAATACCTGATGCTGACTTAATTTGCTTATTGTTCGATACAGTTGAACTGGTCTTGTTGCTTTTTGCACCTTTTATTTGATTAATCGTCAAAGATAACGGTTCTTTCCCATCTGTTGAAATATTAAGCACTTCAACAAATAAATCGCCATCTTTGGCACTAACTCCACCTGATTTTGAAATTCGTGCGCCAACTTTTACCTTATCGAAAGATGATAGTTTGAGGCTTTGCATCATTGCCATTGAATCATCCAATGATAAATACACCGGTAAATCTTTAACCTGCTGCTTTACAACAGCTAGTGGCATTTTAGGCCCACTCATGGCTTTCGCATAAATAAACAATACATCATTATCTGAGACTTGGTTACGTAACGCGGGGTCTAATGACACTTTTAACTTAATATTTGATGAGTTTGTAGTGGTGTTTTTAGCTGCTGCCTGTGTTGCTTTTTGTGGGTTTGCTTTTGCTGAAATTTTTGAAGACCCAGCCGCACCACCAAGAACAATACTAACGCTACTCGCATTTGATGTGGCTACATTTTGCACTTCCTGTTTGATATCACCGGGTTGAGTAATCGCATTACCAGACTTTGATATCCGTGCGCCGATTTTTACCGTTTGAAATTTAGACAGTTTCATCGCCGGCATCATTGCCATGGCATCAGTTAAGGTTATTGTAATTGGTAAATCTTTAACTTGTTTTTTAGCGGCAGCTAACGGCATTGGTGGCCCTGACATGGCTTTAGCATAAATGAACACGGTATCAGTCGCCGCTACTTTTGATTTAATAGCATCATCAATTGTTACAATAACTTCAACCGCAGCTGATGTGCTGGCTGATGGAGTAGAAGCTGCAGTGCTTGCACTTAGGGCGGCCAAATCTATTTGATCTTTTTTATCAAGCCGGGCATTAACCCGAGTCAACATTTTCATTACGGGGTCGGTATATTGAGTGCCTTTAACAACTTCATATAATAACGTCCATTGTGTTAATGCTTTTTTAATATCGCCGTGCTCTTCGGCATACATCCCCGATAACCATAGGCCTGTCATATCACGCGGTGCTATTTTCAACGCTTTGTTAATTAACTCAATTGGCTTTCCTTCTAGGCTGCTATTATTTGACATTGCCAATGCATCAGCATAGCGAAACATAACCTGCGGATTTTCAGGTACTAATGCATAGGCTTTTGCAAATGCACTAGACGCATCGGGATAGCGTTTTAACTGCATAAAAGTTTGACCTAACATTGCCCAACCCTGGGCATTATCGGGTTCTTTTTCCAGTTTTGCGGCAATTTTTTCAGCCATTACTTCAGGCGACATTTGTGGTGCCTGCCCCGATTGATTTGCAGCTTGACCATTACCTGATTGAGCCAAATTTTGATTATTTAATACTTCAGGTGAAGTCCCTAATGTGATGTACATGGCTACTGCTAACACCGGCACCATAAGAGCAATTACCCAAGCAGCGTTTCCGGAGTGTTCTACTTCTGTGATTTTAACACCAGTTTGCTCAGTGTCATTTAATAATGCTGTTTCAAGTTCTTCTTTGCGTTTGGCATAGAGCTCTTGTGAAATTCGTTCTGTTTTTAATTCAACTTCGAGTTCTTTTAGTTTTTCTTTTGCTATTAAAACATTTTGAACCCGTAAATCTTCAGCGCCAAATTTTGGTTTGCGTAAAATGCTGGGGAGCACTAAGCCAAGACTGACAAAAACCATCAATAAAGAAATAACCCAAAATGTTGCATTCATATTCATTCTTCCTGTAAGCGCGAATAGCGTTTATTAACTTTAAATTATTATTAACTAACGCGAATAGCGTTTATGGTGATTAATTATTTATTCATCCAAAAGTGATGATGCTCGTTGGTGATCTTCTGCTGATAACTCTTTATGTTGCGTAGAATTTCGTGAGCGAACATAACGTAACATAAACCACAGCCCTAAAATTAAAAATACTGCTGGCCCAATCCAGAGCAACGCTGTTTTTAATTTAAAAGGTGGACGATACATTACAAAATCGCCATAACGTTTTGTCATAAAAGCCACAACATCGTCATAGCTTTTGTCTTCACGTACCATCTTATAGGTAATCTTTCGCAGATCCTTTGCAAGATCGGCATTTGAGCCCGCAATTGTTTGATTTTGACAAACCAGACAACGAAGTTCATTGATTAATCTTTTGTATAATTGTTCTTTTTCCGGATCATCAAACTTGGCAAACTCTATTCCAGCAATACTGATCGAGCTGAAACCAGCAGTTATACTGAAACAAATAAATCCTATCATTAACGATCTAAATATTTTACTCATGCTATTCTGCCTGGAGTTTCATTATTAAAGGGATAAGCGTTTCTTGAATATCTTTATAGGAGAATGGGCCAATTTGTTTTTTACGAATTATACCTTTCTTATCAATTAAGAAACTCTCAGGTACACCATAGACACCAAAATCAATACCAACTCGACCATCAAGATCCATGACACTGGCTTTAAAAGGATCGCCCAGTTGCTGTAACCACCGACCACCCGCTTGCTCAGTATCTTTATAATTTAAGCCGATAATCTCAACGATATTTTTTGCGCCCAAGTCGTTAATTAATGGGTGCTCTGACCGACATGCAACGCACCATGAAGCCCAGACATTCAACAACCACACCTTACCGAGCATGTCTTTTGTACTAACCATTTCACCAGACTTACCTAACACCGGTAAGGTAAATTGCGGTGCAGCTCGGCCAATATTTTCAGGTGGGATTTCTTTAGGATCCAATAGTAATCCAACCCCTAAAAATATCGCTAAGACAACAAAAGCGATTAGTGGAATAAATGCGTT
>CAYOHQ010000351.1:0-3396 GCA_964403805.1 uncultured Thioalkalispiraceae bacterium
TCTTCGACCAGAATGGCTTCAATGGTCATGCCAACATGAAATTTAATTTCATCGAGTGCTTGTAAATTAATGGGATCGGATACAGCTACGAATAAGCGGGTGCCGCGTTTGTAGATTGGCAACACTTGATGCTGACGCACCAGCTTTTCTTTTACAATTTTAACAGTCTCAGGTTCGATATCAATTGCAGCGAGATCGATTAACGGCATTCCAAATTCATGTGCTGCCGCACTAGCAACCTGAATACCGGTAGCTATTTTTTTGTCAACCAGATAACTCACTAGAGGAATTTTTTGCTTTAGAGAGTCTGCATGAGCTTGTTGTGCTTTGGCTTCTTGTAAGACTCCATCCTGAACAAGACGTAATGCGAGTCCATTAAGAGGAATATTTGCACTGGGTGTAGCCACTAATTTAGCTCCAAAGATTAAACTTTCAACATGGTATTAATAAAAAAATGTATTTAAATACATTCCTTAATGGAATATAAAACCATAGTAATATTATTTACTTACAATCACTCATCTTATTATAGTCAATAATGAGGATGATTTGCACTTGTTCATGTGAACTGTGATGTAGGTAAGTTATACGTTTATCGGCAGAATTAAGTGGAAATTTAATATGAGCAATAAAGTTTGTTAATCAAAATACTAATTATTTAGTTATTGTGACAATGATTCCTTCAGATGCGAGTTTTTTTCTACCCGTTGCAGTTAATACATAACTTGTTGCTATGCCAGCACCACCAGCAACAATTTTATAAGCGCAATTTCGATTTGCAAGTAGCGGTTCAGCCGGAGACCATAACCCCTGGCTAGCTGTTGTTAAAGCGACTGCATCAGCGCCTGCAAAATAGGTACGTTGTTCCAGAAAAAATTCTGCTTCAGCTAATGCCAGTGATGCAGATTCTTGTTGGCATTCTTGTTTATTAGCAGATTTGACATAGCCTCGATAACTAGGCACAGCGATTGCTGCAATAAGGGATAATATTGCAATTACAATCATCAATTCTATTAAAGTCACACCTAGATTTTGTTTATTTAGAGCCATATTTATTTACCTGATCATATATTTCAGAAATTAATAAAATTATAGTGATTTTCACAGTCAATTAGTGATCTATTGGTCACATATTTACAAAAATGTTCATAATTTATGCAAAGCCACTTTTAGTATAGTGCAGTATGTATGCCAAGACTGAAGCTTAATCGATTAATTGGGTTATAATTTATCAATATTTTATAACAATTACTGAAATCAAATACTTAAACAAAATTAATTTTGTAAATAATGGTATTATTTCATGAAAATTAGATAGAATTCAGGATATTAAGTTACTTTTAGTAAGTGATAAAAGTCCTAGTTTGTCAATTTGTGACCAATTATGTCATATTACTTGATGATTGATTAATAAATCATTGATAAACATGGATAAAGATGAAAAATTGCTATTATAAAACTTAAGCTTATTCTATATTACTCAATAAATAAGGATGTTGCTCAGAATTTGAGAACCGTGATATTACGCAAGACCATGATAAAGCAATACACTACCCATCGATCCCACATAAGCCTTAATTGTCGAAACAGGGCTGTTAGATAATCATGAAAGTTGATATCGAAACTTTAGCTCGTTTTCGATTACCGCCTAATTGGCGTAATTTACTGCTCGAGCTGCCGAGCCAGCCGGGATTTTCGAAAGTTCCGATTATTTTGACCGGGTTAATGATAATCTTGCTGACTTCAAACCTGGCTGAATTTACCTGGATGATATTCAGTAGTGATTCAAGCGTTTCTAATTCACGTCAACAACAATCTATCCGCCAAACTTCTCCAACAGCTCAGAAAGATCGTTTACGCGAGGTTGCCGGATTAAGTCTTTTTGGTAAGGCGGAAGACAAGAATATTAACGCTAGTAAACAAGAGTTAATTAATGCGCCGAAAACGCAATTACGACTGACATTAAAAGGTTTATTAGCTGTTGATGATCCAAAGCGCGCAATCGCGATTATTGCGGATGATCGGGGTAAAGAGAAACACTATTTAATTGGCTCGGTTTTACCAGGAAATGCAAAATTACATACCATCTATGCCGATCGCGTTATTTTATCCCGAGCTGGACGACTTGAAACCTTAAGTTTACCAAAAACAAAATTGTCCAAAGGTGCCGTAGTTAGGAATGCTATGGCACCGGTAACATCGCGCCAAGTGAAGGCCGGTGGTAGTTTAAAATCAATACGTGACAGTCTAATTAAAAATCCTCAAGACGTGTGGAAGAACATCCGCATTGAGCCAAAAATGAATAAATCGGGTAGTATTCAAGGTTATACTTTAAATCATAAAGACAAACAGTTAATGCGCAAATTGGGAATCCGGAAAACGGATATAATTACGTCGGTTAATGGTATGCCGCTTAATGACCCAACCAGTTTGTACCAAATACTCGACGTATTAAAAACGACACAACAATTAAACTTGTCCATTATCCGTAATGGGGCAGAACAAACATTAAACATTGATATGATGTAGCACAATATGAAATTAAAAAGATTAACAAAAAAATATTTTACTGGCAAAAAAATGCGCGACGCGAATCAACCGAATTCGATTATTAAGCTTGCTCAGCGGATAGTAGCAATCTTTGTGATACTGATGGGATCAAGTTTGACACCAGTATCAGCAGCAGACCAATTAACATTGAACTTCACCGACACCGACATTAACGCAGTGATTGGTGCAGTGTCAGAAATGACCGGCAAGAATTTTATTGTTGATCCTCGAGTTAAAGGCAAGGTTACTATTATTTCACACAAATCGATGAAGGCTGATGATGTTTATCAAGTGTTTTTATCTATTTTAAAAGTGCATGGCTTTGCTGCTATACCGGGTAAAAACGTGACCAAGATTGTCCCGGAAGTTAATGCAAAACAAGATGCCGTGCCGACGTTTACCCGTAAGCACAAAAATATGGGTGATGAATTTGTAACGCAAGTTATTGAAGTAAAACATGTTAATGCTGCACAGTTAGTTCCTATCTTGCGTCCGCTAGTACCGCAACGTGGTCATCTCGCTGCCTATCCTTCTTCAAATATTCTGGTTATTTCCGACAGTGCTGCCAACATAAATCGTTTAATGACAATCATTCATCGAATTGATCAAGCGACCAGTGATGATTTGGAAATTATTGAATTAAAATACGCATCTGCTTCAGAGATAGTTCGGGTTATTAACCAACTGTCACGACAAAATGCGAAAACAGCGGGTGGTAGATCAAAATTAAAAATAGTTGCAGACGATAGAACCAATAGTATTTTATCTATCTATTATACACATCTTCCGAACCCACGAGACTAAGACGAACCTAGTATGCCGTCTACTGCTTGAAAACAAAACAAC
>CAYOHQ010000352.1:0-3380 GCA_964403805.1 uncultured Thioalkalispiraceae bacterium
GTCTTTGTATTTCTTTATATCTTTAAATTTTATAATATCGATAGGTGTCAGGTTTGCTGCTATTTCTTCCTGATTTTGCTCATCAAGAAAACCGAATATTCTTCTTCTAGCATTAACCCGCATGTGATTATCACATTTTGGACATACATCATGATTCCGTTCCAGTTCAGCTCGGTATAGAACAGCATTGCAGCTATTGCACTTAGTCCATAATCCTTCAGGGATACTCTTTTTGTTACTCGCATCAGTTCGAATTTGAGTAGGGAGTAATTTTGTAAACCAATTCATGTTTTATCCTTGCCTATAAATATTCTGTATTCAATATATGGATCATAACCTGCCTAGAAATAACATCAAGTATAATTGTTTATTCTATAAAAATCAACAAGTTAACTATCTAATGACTGGCGAACAGTGGTTAAAAAACTGGATACTTCAGTAATTATTTTAGCAGGTGATTGTAAATTTTTCTCAATTAGAGTAATAATCGCACTGCCAATTACAACCGCATCAGATGACTCCGCAACTTTCGCGGCAGTTTCAGCATCTTTAATGCCAAACCCGACACCGACCGGTAAATAGATATGTTCTCGGATAGTATCGAGCCTGGAGCTAACTTCTTCAATGTCGATATTTGCAGCGCCAGTAACGCCTTTTATAGAAACATAATAAACAAACCCTTTTGCATACTTACTAATCATTTGCATTCGTTCACCAGTAGTAGTCGGTGCAATCAAATAAATTGGCGCTAAACCTTCCTCTAAACAAATTGCAGTAAATTTATCAGCTTCTTCAGGTGGTAAATCAACTGTTAACACACCATCAACACCGGCTGAAACCGCCTCTTTTACAAATCGCTCATAGCCCATCACTTCAATTGGATTTAAATAGCCCATTAATACGATAGGCGTTTTATCGTCTTTCTGACGAAAGGTTTTAACAATTTCAAAAACATCGACTAAACCTGTGTCAAATTTTAATGCGCGCTCCGATGCTCGTTGAATGACGGGGCCATCAGCCATTGGATCAGAAAAAGGTACACCTAACTCAATAATATTAGCGCCGGCCTTAACCATTGAACGCATCAGTGGAACCGTTAAATCCAAACCTGGATCGCCGGTAACGACATAAGGGATTAACGCTGTTTTACCTTGTTCTCTTAAATTTAAAAAACAATCTTCCAGGCGATTCATATGAGTCATAAATCGATTCCTTCATATTCAGCCACAGTGTGGATATCTTTATCACCCCGTCCTGATAGATTAACAATTATAATTTCTTTGCGACTCATTGTTTTAGCTAATTTAGTGGTATATGCCAATGCATGACTGGATTCGAGAGCAGGTAATATTCCTTCAAACAAGGTTAGATCATGAAAACCTTGTAGTGCTTCTTTATCAGTAACAGAAACATAGTTTGCTCGTCCACTGTCTTTCAACCACGAATGTTCTGGTCCTACACCCGGATAATCTAAACCGGCTGAGATTGAATGAGTTGGTATTATTTGACCATTATCATCTTCAATTAAATAGGTTCTATTGCCATGCAATACACCCGGTCTACCTGCACATAATGCTGCTGCGTGACGGCCTGTTTCTATTCCTTCCCCTGCCGCTTCTACTCCGTATAATGCGACTGAAGTATCTTTAATAAAGGGATAAAATAATCCAATCGCATTCGATCCGCCACCAATACAGGCAACCAGTGCATCGGGTAATTGACCCTCCTGCTCCATAATTTGTTGTTTTGCTTCACGCCCGATAATGGCCTGAAAATCACGAACCATTACTGGATAAGGATGTGGACCGGCTACCGTGCCAATAATATAAAAAGTGTTATCAACGTTTGCAACCCAATCACGCATTGCTTCATTCAAGGCATCTTTTAATGTTTTTGAACCCGATTCAACTGAAACTACTTTCGCGCCTAACAATTTCATTCGATAAACATTAAGCGCCTGACGCCGAATATCTTCTGCACCCATGTAGATCACACATTCTAATCCTAAACGTGTTGCTACTGTTGCAGTTGCTACACCGTGTTGACCTGCCCCTGTCTCAGCAATAATTCTGGTTTTACCCAATCGTTTTGCGAGCAACGCCTGACCAATGGTGTTATTAACTTTATGAGCACCGGTATGATTTAAGTCTTCTCTTTTTAAATATATCCGCGCACCACCAACAATCTTACTCCAACGTTTAGCAAAATACAGTGGTGATGGACGTCCAACGTAATGTTGAAATTCAGCATCGAGCTCTTTTAAAAATTCCGCATCATTTAAATAATGCTCATAGACTTTTTTTAACTCTTCCAATGGTTCCATTAAAGTTTCAGCAACAAATAAACCACCGTATTGACCGAAATGTCCACGTTCATCAGGAAGTTTGTAATCTTTAACTAATTTATTAACTTTATCTTGATCCAAGCAAATTCACCTCATTCATAAATTGCTGCATTTTCGTATTATCTTTAATACCTTTACTACTCTCGATTCCACTGCTCACATCAACCGCGTAAGGACGCGTTGCTGTAATGGCTTCTGAAATATTTGCAGGATTAAGACCACCGGCGAGTACTATGGGCATTTCTATTGAATCAGGGACGCGGGACCAATCAAACTTATCTCCCGTTCCACCTGCCTGTTGCTCATGATAACTATCGAGTAAGATACCTGAAGCGCTATTATACCGTTCAATTTCAGCTAACACATCTACATTTGGAGCCATTCGGACTGCTTTTAGATAAGGTAGAGAAAAACCATTACAAAATTTCTCGGATTCATCACCATGGAATTGCAGGATATTCAGTGGCAGCTGTGAGATTACCTGTTCAATTTCAGCTTCTGCCGGATTCACAAATAAACCCACTACACTGATAAAAGGCGGTAATACTGCGATGATTTCTGATGCCCGTGCAATGCTGACATTTCGTGGACTTTTGGCATAAAAAATCAAACCAATAGCATCAACCCCTAATGCTGCTGCAGTGCTGGCATTTTCAACAGTTGTGAAACCACAATATTTAACACGCACTCGAGTTTTCATAAGCTATTATAATTACCAAATTGATGAATTACTGACAAGTTGAGGCAACGCAAATGTATCAGGATATTGAATCGATGTTAAGTATAAGCCATCCGGAGATGCGGTCACACCTTTATGTTGACGATCTTGTAACAGTAATATTTCATTTGCCCATTCCGGTTTTTTTTCGCCACTACCAATAGTCAAAAGTACACCTGAAATATTTCGAACCATGTGATGCAAAAAAGCATTTGCAACATACTCAATAATTACAAAATTACCATTACGAGTGACATGAAGTTTATGCATTGTTCTTACCGGGGTTTTAGATTGACAGTGTTTTGCACGATACGAATT
>CAYOHQ010000353.1:0-3379 GCA_964403805.1 uncultured Thioalkalispiraceae bacterium
GTTGCGTTATCGGGGCATATTGAATGGCGACATAAATTTTATCCGCGATGGGGTGTTATTGCTTTTTATGAAGCTGGCAGTGTCTCGAACACAGTTAGTGAAATTTTCAAAACGCAAACGATTGATTCCTATGGTGCCGGAATTCGTTGGCAGGTAACAGCAGACAAAAAACTAAATCTGGGCGTTGATTTTGCTCGAAGTGATACAGATTCAGCAGTGTATGTGAAGGTTGGTGAGAGTTATTAATCCAGATTTTTCTTAAAGCGCAGCGAGGCGACAACTAATCCTACTAATGTGAATATCGCTAAAAAATACACATCATAAGTCATTTCAATCATTTGCACGTCACGTAATACAACACCGCGTATTAAACGCATAAAATGCGTAGCCGGTAATGTTTCTGCAATGTATTGAGCAATTACTGGCATACCTTCATAAGGAAACATAAATCCGGATAATAATATTGAAGGTAGTAAAATAAAGATAGTCATTTGCATCGATTGCAATTGATTATTGGCTATTGTTGAAATAACTAATCCCAAAGCAAGGCTGGCAGTGATAAATAAAAAGGTAACACCGGCTAATTGTAACAACCCACCGTTAATGGGAACATTAAACACCAGATAACCCAGCCCTAATATAATAGCAACTTGAATTGCGCCAATAAACATATACGGAATGATTTTTCCTAACATTAATTCAATTGAACGAACAGGCGTGGTAATTATCATTTCTAAATTTCCGCGTTCACGCTCACGCACAATTGCAGCAGAGGTAAACATGATCATGGTCATTGTTAAAATAATACCTACTAGCCCGGGTACAATGTTAACGGCTGTACGTTGTTCGGGATTATAAAATAGCGTTACTTCAAAGGTTGGAGTGTTACGGTTAACCGGTTTGCTGAGTAATTCTGCCAGTGGCATACTGCGCAGGCTTTTAATAGCTGCAGCGATTATATTATCGGAACCATCAACAACCCAATGCGCAATTGGTCGACTGGTTTCTTCTTTAGTGGATGGTGGTGATCCCAAACCTAGAGTGGGGTGTCGTGCTAACCTGTCACTAACGTCGTTCGGTATGATCAGCACAGCGCGTATTTCAGCTCGAGCAATTGCCGCAATAGCTTGCTGTTGATTTTGATATTGTTTTGTAAATTTTACTACCTGAGTGGCACTAATAGTTTGCACCAGAATACGACTTAAACCAGTCCTGCTATGATCAACAAGACCAACTGGAATATCTCGAATATTGGTATTAATAGCATAACCGAATAACATCAACTGAATCAGTGGAATCATTACGATCATTCCAAAAGTCATTTTATCGCGTTTTAGCTGGGTTAGTTCTTTTATAACAACAGCCTGAATTCGCAACAATGCATTCATTGTCGACCCTCACCGGTGCTCGTTACAAAAACATCTTCCAGGCTAGGGCGAACAATCGTTAATGAATCGTCGGGGTTAATTCCATTTTGTTTGGTTAAATACTCGAGAGGATCAGAAATGGTGTTTTTAATTAATACCCGTAATCGAGCACCGAGTTGCGCAGCTGTAATAATTTCGGGTTGAATTATTAATGTTTGTTTTAATTGCCTTAAATCCGGAGCAGCTATTTCTACAACGTGAGCACCCATTTGTTGCATTAATTGATCCGGTGTTCCATCCGCACGTTTAATACCCGTTTCTAAAATGGCCAGTTTATGACATCGCTCGGCTTCATCCATGTAATGCGTTGATACCAGAATCGTAGTACCTTGATCACAAAGATCAAATAATATCTCCCAAAAATCCCGACGATTTTCCGGATCGACTGCGGATGTTGGCTCATCCAGAAACAACAGTTCGGGTTTATGTAATGTTGCTGCAGCTAATGCCAGCCGTTGCTTTTGTCCACCACTTAAACTGGCGGCCAGTTGATTAGTTTTTTGAATTAAACCGTAGACATCGAGTAATTGTTCAATTCGTATTTTTTGTTGTTTAGCGGATAAACAATATATTTTTGCAATGAATTGTAAATTTTCTTTAATGGTTAGATCGTCATAGAGTGAAAATTTCTGTGTCATATAACCAATATGCAATCGCAATTTTTCGGCTTGTTGCGGTAAAGTAAACCCCAATACAGTTATATCTCCGGAGCTTGGTTTTAACAGCCCGGTTAACATTCGGATGGCTGTTGTTTTGCCGCTACCGTTTGGTCCTAAAAAACCGTAGATTCGTTGTTTTTCTATTTCAAGATCCAGATTTTGTATAGCCTTCAAATCACCAAAATTTCGATCCAGCTTAGAAGCTTTAATTGCAATGCCACTCATGGTAATTCTACTTGCGCCGGAATCCCATTTGGTAATTGAGCCTCACTATCGGGTAATTGAACTTCAGCAAGATACATTAATCGTGAGCGTTCTTCCTGATTTAAAGCGTAGTAGGGGGTAAAGGCAGGTTCGGTTGCTATCCAGCGTAATCTACCTGTTAGTGATTTCTCGATACCATCAATATGAATTACCAGATTGTCACCAATTTTAACTTTAACACGGTAGGGCTCGGGTACATAAATTCTGGCAAACGGCGCTTTACCGGCAAGGATAATTGCAACCGGGCTACCTTTGGTGACACGCTCACCCAGATTCCAGGGCAGGTTATCGAGAATTCCATCACGCGTAGCAATAATAGTTAAGTCAGCTAATTTTTTTAATTCACTGGCCAGAATTGCATTAGCCACTTCGAGGCTTGCTTCAGCAATTCGTAAATCTTCTTCACGAGTACCATTAGTTAAAACTAACAAGCGTTCTTTGGCACTTTTTAAATTGGCGATACTGGAGTCGCGTAATGCCAGTGTTTGATCCAGTGTAGCTTTACTGGCAAGGTCTTTCTTTGTGAGGTCTTTAGCGCGCACATAATTGGCTTCGCTTTCAACCAGTTTTGCTCTCGCACCCGACACTTTAGCTTGTTCATCGGCAATTTCCTCTTTACGGGCACCACTTTGAAGTTTTTCGAGATTAGCTTCCGCCTGCGCTACCTCAGCTTGGGCTTTTGCGACCTGGGCTTTTTGTAAAGTATCATCGAGTTTTACCAATATGGTGCCTTTGGTAACTAAATTACCCGGTGTAATCGGTAAGGCCACAATCACTTCATTAACCGTTGCGGTGTGTGCAATTCTATCTCGTTCTAATGTACCAAGTGCGATATTTTGTGGAGAATTATTACAAGCGGTTAACAATAAACAAGTTAAGTAAAAAATTGTTCGCATGATATTATCCTTAAGATAAAATAAATACTATTATAAAGATTACAAGAAGTTACTGTTGTTATCAAGAAGCAATAAAAAATAGTTAAGGCGTTGATTTTTTTTGTTTAGCTTCAAGTATTTCTTTTTCGAGTTT
>CAYOHQ010000354.1:0-3374 GCA_964403805.1 uncultured Thioalkalispiraceae bacterium
GATTTATACGTTGGTGACTGTCCTGATATTCGTCCAACCAGATGATATCTGGCGGGCTCATAATGTTGTTCGGCAGTATATGGTTCAAGGAACTTGTCCTGCACTAAATCATCTCTTACAAAAAATGCGTTAGTACCAAGTAAATCACAACCAACCAGTTTATAACCTTTTGCTGTAAAACAACTCTCTAAATAGCTGAGAGATGCTCCCATATAATCATCACCTTGCCAATTATGTGAAGGATCATAATCTACTGAAAACTTGATTGGTGGTGGAAACTTGGAATTATATTCAATTACGACGACACGCGGGTTTACTACAGAAATTTCATTAAATATTGTTGCATCATTTCCATCTATATCAATAGAGAGTAGATCAATTTCTTTTTCGTTTATATTGGCAGAAATAAGTTCATTTATATTTTCTTTTGTAACAAATACTTCAAGTGCCGTTAAGCGATTATTATCAATTACACATTTGAAATGATCTTTAATATTATTTATCGATCTGGATGAACCATCCATCCATAAACCTTTCCAGTCTGTTAATAGTAATGCCAGAGTATTATTTTCTAAGCCATCACCAATACCAAACTCTATAAATAGTTTATTTGTTGTGCCAATACGGTTGAATATTTCTTTAATTATTCCGTCTTCTTCATTTTGAGAATAAACTTTTTCACCATACTGAATTAGATGTTTTGGATTTTGATAACGTTGTGATTTTTTTAATTCGTCATTATGCATATTCACTACAATTTGACGAATCATTGCGGTATTTCGATTAATTAACTTAGTGTGTTTTAGTTTCTGTATTTTTTTTGATATTTTTTCACGTGTTTTTCTAATTTTTACAGTAAACGAACTCATGGTTTTTCTCTCATAATATTATGTAAAACGGTGTATATCAGCACGACATAATAACTAACTTTATAGGTAAATAATAGAAAATTAGTTTTCAGATGAATAAATTATTATCTGTCCCAAAAGTGTCTGTCATTTTTATTTATGCATTGGCGATTGCCATCAGCAAATTTTAAAACAGTGCCTTCAGAATAAAATTTATTATCAAATATACAACCTAGTTTTCGATAAAGAGTGATATTTTTTGCGTCTAACACTAACGGATTATGATAGAAGTCATCAACTGTCAGAGTTGCTGAAAAAGCAGGTGTGGATGTAAGCAATATTGTTAACAACATTAGTAATATTTTCATAAACAGTACCTCTTTAATTTATTTATAGAAGCCAACGATTGTTTCAGAAAGAGTATCATCTCCCCTTCTCGGTAAAAAGAGTTTTATTATATGAATTACTAGAAGTATTGGTAAGTATTAATTAATACAATATCGCATTACTCTCAGACGTATGGCTGGTGATTTAGGGCTGATGAATGAAAAATTTAGTTTACGTTTTTCTTCCAGGCTTCTATTCCACCTTCAAGGTAACGCGCTTTTAAATTATTTTCTGTTAATGTATCTAAAACACTATTACTAACACCACCACCTTTAACACAATATATAATAATTTCTTTTTCTTTATCGAGGCTATTTTTCCAATATGTAATTTGTGTAGGGTCGTACCATGGTGCATCCAGGATTGAATCTGTCGATTCGTCTTTATCTTCTTTACGACGAACATCAATTAACTGAATTGAATCAGATGATATTAATGATTTGAGTTCTTCAGAATTTAGTGTGCGAGACATTTTTTTAATCCTTGTATAGTAGATAACGACAAATTACATTAATTCTACATTTAATACAAACTGATTGATTTTTAAGCATTTATTGGTATTGGTACCTATCTTTTTATTTAAATTGCCTACACTAGTAAGTAAGGAAATTTAAATAAATGGGGTATCCCTCTTGTCCACTACTTTTAATGATGCTCAAACGCGACTTACCGATGTATTTCGTCTGCTGGATCTTTCTGATGATATCAGAGAAAGATTAGAATATCCCAAGTTGGCATTATCGGTCAGCATTCCAGTGCGCATGGATGATGGTAGTTTAAAAGTATTCAAAGGCTATCGAGTTCAATTTGACGATACCCGAGGCCCAACAAAAGGCGGAATACGATTTCATCCGGATGTTAACCTTGATGAAGTTACCTCACTGAGTTTCTGGATGACTATCAAATGTGCTGTTGCCGGTTTACCGTTTGGTGGAGCCAAGGGTGGCGTTATCGTCGATGCAAAATCATTATCACAATTAGAACTTGAACGTCTATCTCGAGGTTATATTCGCTCAATTGCCGATGTTATTGGACCCGCTCGTGATATCCCTGCCCCGGATATGTACACTAATTCTACGGTTATGGGTTGGATGGCAGATGAGTACTATCACATTAGACGAGAACAGATGCCCGGTGTTATTACTGGAAAACCTGTTCATTTAAATGGTTCCTTAGGCAGAACTGCTGCCACGGGTCGTGGTGCATTATATGTTTTGCAGGAGTGGGCCAAGCGAAATAATCTGGTTCCTAACAAAACAACTATTGCTGTTCAGGGGTTTGGTAATGCCGGTTTTCGGTTTGCAATGCTGGCACACCAGGCAGGGTTTAAAATTATTGGGTTATCCGATTCTAAAGGTGCAATTTATACCGATGAAGGACTAGATCCGAATTTAATTATGCACCACAAAAGAACACGCCGAGAATTAAAGGCTTTATTGTATTGTGATGCTTCTGTCTGTGAGGAAGCTGAACATGCTAATTATACGAACGAAGAATTCATAGAATTAGAAGTCGATGTATTAGTATTAGCGGCTATGGAAAATCAAATAACTCACCATAACGCTGATCGCATTAAGGCAAAATATATTTTAGAAGTGGCTAATGGGCCTGTGACATCACAAGCTGATGCCATATTATCTAACCACGGTATTACTGTCATTCCCGATGTGTTAGCGAATGCTGGTGGTGTGGTGGTCAGTTATTTTGAATGGGTACAAAACAAAGCCGGATTTTATTGGACTGAAGAAGAAGTAAACTCTAAATTGCATACTATTATGGTGACAGAAGCGAATCTGATATTTGATTTAGCGATTGAAAAAAACATAAGTCTACGCATCGCCGCATATTTACACGGTGTTACCCGTATTGCAGGCGCAATGAGTGAACGTGGCACTCGAGAATATTTTCAAACTGATAAAGTTAATTAGAATAATGTCAAACCAAAAACCGGGAATGGGATGCTGGTGTCTACATTGTATTGACAATCTTTAGCTCGATCTCTGAACCGTTTTGCTTCTTTTTCATTTTCAGCAACAAGTACACCTTCATCTAATAATTCTGCTAATTTTGTACAGGCAAGCGGATGCCCTCCTTTAGCTGCCTCAGTTAAAAATGTAATTGCAGTATCAATATCGACTG
>CAYOHQ010000355.1:0-3337 GCA_964403805.1 uncultured Thioalkalispiraceae bacterium
ATAGTATCAGAAACTGTTTTGAAAATGAAAACCGGTGATAGTATTATTATACATTCAGATGGTGTGATAGAAACAGATAATTCTGCTGGTGAATTTTATGGGTCAAAACGATTCGAATCATTAATAGAGTTAGCTATTCCTAAAGGAACATTTATAAAGAATATTATGAAATCTGTTCTTGATTTTCGAGGCGATGAAAAACAAAAAGATGATTTGACTGTAGTACAATTCAAATTTGACTGGGATTTGTTAAATAGTATTGAATCGGCTGATGTTATTTCAGATCATTTTAAAGCAGCATCGAATTGGCATTTTGAGCTTAAACTTGAACATGACACACTGAAACACACTGATCCTACCCCGCTTGTTGTGCATTTTATATCTGAAATTCAAGGGGTAGAAATGCATAAAGGGAATTTATTTACGATATTATCCGAACTTATTGTCAATTCGCTAGATCATGGTATTTTAGAACTTGATTCGATACTGAAATCAACACCAGATGGATTTGTTGAATATTATCACTTACGTGATTATCGTTTAAAAAATCTAACTACGGGTTGGATTAAAATAGAGGTTAAAAATAGTCCATGCGATAATGGTGGTGAAATAACCATTAGAATTTCCGATAGTGGTAAAGGCTTTAATTATAAAGAGTTAGTAAGTAAAACAAATAGTTTAAATAATAATGCTGGTAGAGGTTTAGGACTTATTGAGAAACTTTCTTCAAAAGTAAATTATTCAATTGAAGATAATTTGCTTGAGGTAATTTATAAATGGGAATAAATAGTATGTCACAATATTCATTAAAAAGATCGGGCTATATGACTCCGAATGAAGTTGCAGAGTTATTATTAGTATCACCTATAACTGTTCGACAATGGGCCCAGAAAGGATTAATAGATGCCGTAATGACGCCAGGAGGTCATCGACGGTTTACCCGAGATGCTATTGAAGCCTTTGCTCAAACTCGGGGCTTAAATTTAAAATGGCCAGATGATGATGATGAAATTACTCGTATTTTAGTGGTTGACGATGATACTCAATTAAATCAATTTTTAAGAGAATTCCTTGAAAGTCAGCCGATTCCAGTAATAACTGAATCCGCTATTAACGGTTTTGATGCGGGTGTTAAAGTAGAATCATTTAAACCGCATGTGATTTTACTCGATTTAATGATGCCTGGTTTAGATGGATTTGAAGTTTGTCAAATTATTAAAGAAGATCCGCAACGAACTACCATTAAAGTGATTGCCATGACAGGTTATCCAACAAGTAAAAATATTCAGCGAATTAAGGATGCAGGAGCCGTAACGTGTTTGAATAAACCATTAGATACCAAATTACTGTTAGCCGCGATTGGTTTGGTTGATCGTCGTCGTTCATTAAAACACTAATCAGGTAACATATTTAGTAAATTTGGATTTTTTAATAATTTGTCTGACAATATTAATGAGGTAGCTGACCATACTTGATTAGTATTTGATTTTCGTCCAATTAAACGTCCTGTTCGGCTATCATAATACTCAGGCCAATTCTCTTTAAATAATTTATCATTAGCCGTTTTATAGGCTCTTTCAGCTAAATCACCTCGTCCTGATTTTAATGCAGCGGCTACAAAAGTCCAAAGCAGGGATGGCCAATTACCGCCATTTTGATAAGACCATGGTGCATTCTTGGGATCACTACCTGTTCGCACCTTCCATTCCAGACCTTTCATTGCTGGATAACATATTTTTAATGGCATACTACCTATCAGATCGTTCCAATTAAATTCATAAAGTCTCAGTATTTTTTCAGATTGATGTGCTGTGGTTAAACCAAATAAAATTGCCAGTAAATTTCCTAATGCAAAATACCGAAAATCCATTCGACCTGCACCAATATTACCCACCAGATAACCACTATTGTCTGGTAACCATTCAACAATCCAGTGTGGTATAGATTCCGGATGTATATTTAAAATATTAATACTATTTACACCAAATTCTTCAGTACTATAACGATGAATTTCGTTTAACCGTTGCAGATCCAACCAATAAAAAATACGGACATAATTCATTAATGCTTGTTCACGGGTTTTTACAGTTTCAAGCAGTGATTTCATATCAGAAGACTTATCATCAACCAGTAATTCCTGTGTAATTCTTAAAATACCATAAAAAAGTGATTGTATTTCAATTGGGTGACCATAAATGCCCATACGTCGATCAATCATTGTGCAAGCATCCGGTACCAGTAATGCCGGGCTAACTTCAAAACTATCTTTTAAACACAAATGTAATATTTGTTGCATGGCATTTTGAAATTCTTTTCTTTGCGATAATTCAGTGTCGCCAGTAGTTTTGACGTACATGTATAATAAGATAATCCACCACATCATTGAGTCAACCGGTGCAACGCGACCGATAGCGCGTTCGCCAAAATCAGCTCTAATTTCTTCCTGACCTTGTTCATTGACTTTGACACCAAAACTGGCAGGCATTACCCCTGGTTGAATTTCATGACCTGAAACGATTCTTTCTTTGGTTCTTAACGACAATACGGTTTCCAGGAAATTTTTTACAATTTCAGATTTACCATCAGTAAGAAAGACTAAGGCCGAAGGGACAAAATCGCGAATAAAACAATCATTATAATTTTGAGCGGCTAAATCTTCACCACCAACAGCAGCAACAGTACCAATTGGTTTACCCTGGTAGTAAACAATTGACTTCTCCAGTAATTGGTATGCAGATTTAAGCGCTTTATCGTTCATAAGATATTTTTATTAAAGTTAAAATAGAGCAATTTTTATGCCGTTATTTTTAAATAGTTACTTAATAATATTAGATGAGAATATCAAAGTTGTATTTGTTTCGGGCTCTCAATAATGATGAAATTTTATTTTAAACCATTAAATCATAGTTAATTATAAAGTTAAATAGTATTTAACATGGGTAAAACTATTCGAAATTGAATCTATAGCTAATTAATAATTTAATGAGAACTACACAGGATTATAAAATCGATATTTTTTATATATAGTCTATGATTAATAGAGTTAGGTTAGTTTAACATCCGTAATTAGTGTATAGTCTGATCGGGATTTCACGGCCCTCTTACACCATCTTCGTCAATTCAGAGTATTTTAAACTTCCATTTGTACCGTGTTGGGGGTAAAGTTTTATGCTGATGTTGTATGTGTTGGCATATCACGGCTGAGAATGAATTCCATCCAAGTTAGCAAGGCTTTGAGATATGCATCGTCTCGGTGCACCGACCTCGCTTGGTTATAATGATAACCGTGCTGCCACACAAGGAGGAGGGGTCGGGAGGTCTCAACAAGCCTCATATG
>CAYOHQ010000356.1:0-3334 GCA_964403805.1 uncultured Thioalkalispiraceae bacterium
AAATAATTTTTTTTTACTCGAAATCACCGAGATAATCGAATTTTCAACATATTTCAATTTTATTCAAGAAATTCATACTCTTATTATCTCTATCTCACGCAGTACATTAATTGCACAATATAAGCTAAGTTAATGATTTATTGACATTTTTTTGGAATTACCGGAAGATGATTTCAAGCTGAAAAATCAATAGCAGAACCAGATTTTAGCGGCATATAAAAATAAAACTTAAGCTATTTTTATACAATAATTGCGTTTTCCTCACACCGATGAAAATGCCCGACGAAACACAACGCCGGCATCGAGCTCGCTGTGTATTAAACGAAGGTGAAGTAAATGGGTAATAGTAAGCAACAAGTAAACAATATCGATTTAGAGTTTGATTTCGATATGATGATGGACATGGCTAAAAATAGCCCGGATGAATTTGAAGCGCTGCGTAAAGAGTTAATCAGTGATTACATAAGTAGTCTGCCAAAAGAACGTCAACACCGAATGGAATGTTTGCAATGGCGAATTGACCGAGCCCGTGATCGATCAAAATCAGCATTGGGTGCCTGCATGGCCATTACTGAAATGATGTGGGAATCATTCGAGCAATTAAATACTTTATTCATGGAAATGAAAAATTCAGAAAGTCGAGTAAAGGTCAACGTCGCGCTGCAATCAGCCGATATACTCCCTTTTAAAGCCTAATCCACCCACGTTCATGTTCATCACTGGTTTTTATAGCCAGTGATGGATATTCAATTCGCATCACACACGCGTTAGCACTGTACTAAAATTATACAATTTTGCCCCACAAAGCGCGAAAACTGGCTTAAACTGTAAATAACAACTAATGGATAATTAACACAATTTATAGGTTAGTTTATGTCGCAAAAAAACACTACAACAATTGATTTTGAAAAATGGGCAGAACTTGCCAGGAGCAACCCGGCAGCGTTTGAAAAACTGCGTAGTCAATTTCTAAGCAATGCCCTGAATCGTATAACCGATTCCAAACGGCACAAGTTTGAATGCCTGCAATGGCGTATCGATAAAATCCGTCAAACGACAAAAACGCCCCTATCGGCTTGCATCAAGATTTCGCAATTAATGTGGTCGAGCTTTGAAGAGTTACAACAGCAGTATCAAAACGACGATATTCTGGAAAAAATCACAGTGCGCAGACATAAATCAGCCACTATCCTGCCATTTCAAGTTCCCGGTTAGATTCAAGTCAATTAAAAGAGCCGACTGTTTTTATCACTAGACTTTGAATTGCCCAACTAATTCTTGCATTTGAATAGCAACATTATTCAAAGAAGAACCGGCATCCGCTAATTGACTAATATTTTCAGCATTGGCATCCGCGGCATGACTAATATTAACAATATTTTGATCGATTTCAGCGGCCACTGCACTTTGCTCTTCCGCAGCACTGGCAATTTGCTCATTCATATTACTAATAATGGAAACTGAATCCGTAATTTTTGTGAGAGACTCACCAGCAAGAGCGGCTTCGTTAACACCTTGTTGTGAAGAACTCTGACCACGACTCATGATTTCAGCCGCTTGACCGGCACTATTTTGTAATCGTTCGATCATGGATTGAATTTCTTTTGTGGATTCCTGGGTTCGGCTTGCCAAGGTTCGCACTTCATCTGCAACTACCGCAAAACCGCGACCCTGCTCACCCGCACGCGCAGCTTCAATCGCAGCGTTTAATGCCAAAAGATTGGTTTGTTCGGCTATACCACGAATAACATCCAGCACCGAACCAATACTTTGGCTGTCATCATGCAATTGGTTAACCGCTCCTGAACCCTGGCCAACATCATCAGCGAGCTGATTGATAATAGTGATCGTTTTATTCACCACAACGCTACCTTCATTCGCAGATTCATGGGCCTCATTCGCAGCGCTAGCAGCCTGTTCGGCATTACGCGCCACTTCCACAATGGTTGCCGTCATTTCATTACTCGCGGTTGCCACTTGCTCAGCTTCGGATCGCTGGCTTTCAATTCCTTCATGGCTTTCTTCAGCGATATTTGTTAGTTCTTCAGCCGCACTACCGACATGGCTGCTGTAACCCGTTAACTCTTTTATCATCTCCTGCAATTTGTCCATAAAGGTATTGAAGTATTCAACCAGTTGACCAACCTCATCCGTACTCGAAGCATACAAACGTTGTGTCAAATCGCCATTACCAGTTGCGATTTCACGTAAATTATCCGAGACATTTTTAATATTACGGGTAATATTCGAGGCAACAAAATACGCGGTGCTGGCTAATAATAAAATTAAAAGAGCGCCTATAATAGCGCCGAGCATAATACTAAACTGTGCCGTTTCATTGGCACTCGCGATAATATTGGCAAAAGCCGCTTTGCTATTATGTTGAAATTGCGTCAGGTTGTCTCGAAAAATTTTTAAGCTTGCTTGCATTTGCTGTGCCTTGCTTTGCATCTGCTCTGCTTTAATTGTGCCTTCCAGCATGCCCACGGTCATTGGTTTTACCAGAGCATAATAATTCTGTAATTGTTGTTGTAACTGTGTAATTAATTCATGTTTACTGTCATCCAATTTTGCTATTTCATTAAAAGATTCAGTCATGGTAGCGATGACTTCATCGGCTTCTTCGATCATGTCTTCTTCTTCCACTGCCACAGCTTGATCGAGTAAATTAATCACCTCATCTAATCGCACCTGATTTTTTTCGCTTCTCTCTAATGTCGGGTAAACCACGAATTCTAATGTTTTTAATTGCGCCGAGTTATCACTGGCCACAGAGAAGTTCACAGCAAAACTAATCCCAAAACCAGTTATCGCCACAATCGCAATAAACATGATTTTATACTTAATGGAAAGATTATTAAAATAACGCATTTGTGAAACTCCTCTGAAAACCAATAATCATCTTTATGGAACCCGCAATAGCACTTTAACCGAGCCATCGGCAGCGGCTGCATCGATGTAACCAACCGCATCCGTATGAGCTGCAACATAGGCTTTTACTTCAGCATCATTGGCTAATTCTTTTGGTGGCACGGCTTTTCCTGAAAAAATCATTTTTGACCAATAAGCTTTGTATTTACCTAATTTCTTCTTAGTCACTTTTTTGGTAAATTCGGCTTTTATCGGGCTACTATCGATCTGCCCAACTAACACCACCGCAGTCATGCCGGTAACTGATTTTGTTTTTCCAAGAAATAATTTCTTGGCCGTTTTGGCATCAAGCGAAGCGCCTGATTTTGCATGTCCAATTATTACAACTTCGGCATTAACTACGGATTGCCATGTTAATAAAGCAGATATAAGAGTCATTCTTAATATTAATTATGTTTTCAAA
>CAYOHQ010000357.1:0-3300 GCA_964403805.1 uncultured Thioalkalispiraceae bacterium
CTATCCGCTTCTAGAAGTCTCTCCAGATACTGGATATGGGCTCAAACACATGGAAACGCAGTACCTTTAATTAATCGCTGATGCACTGCGATGTTGGTATGAATTCCATCAATCCGCATTTCATTCAAAGCCTTACTCATACGGTTTCAAGCGGACTGACGATTATTGCCAAACGTGATTAATTTACCAATCATTGAATCATAGTAAGGTGGAATTTTGTAACCATTGTATATATGAGTATCGACTCGTACTCCGGGACCACCCGGTGGATGATAAGTGGTAATTGTGCCAGGTGAAGGCATAAATGTTTCTGAGTGTTCGGCATTAATTCGACACTCAACTGCATGACCACGAATAACGATATCGTCTTGCACCATCGATAATGGCTCTCCATCTGCTACTAAAATTTGTTCGCGCACAATATCAATGCTGGTAATAATTTCAGTTACCGGGTGTTCAACCTGTACGCGAGTATTCATTTCAATAAAATAGAATTCACCATCCTGAAATAAAAATTCAAAAGTTCCTGCTCCATGATAATCAATCTCTCTACAGGCTTGTGCGCACCGTTCACCAATTTTACTGCGCATCTTTTCACTGATACCCGGAGCGGGGGCTTCTTCGATGACTTTTTGGTGGCGGCGTTGCATAGAACAATCACGCTCACCTAGATGCACGGCGTTACCGTGTTTGTCGGAAATAACCTGAAATTCAATGTGGCGTGGGTTATCAAGGTATTTTTCCATATACACAACATCATTGTTAAACGTTGCGGCAGCTTCTGCTTTGGTTAATTCGATGGATTTTAATAATGCCGGTTCACTGTGGACCACGCGCATCCCACGTCCACCACCACCACCAGAGGCCTTAATAATAATTGGGTAACCAATTCGTCGAGCAATTTCTAAATTAGTTTCACCATCTTCACCTAAAGGGCCGTCTGAGCCTGGCACACAGGGAACACCAGCCTCCTTCATGGCTTTAATCGCAGCCACTTTATCGCCCATGATGCGGATTGTTTCAGCTTTTGGACCAATAAATGTAAATCCACATTGTTCGACACGTTCGGCGAAGTCTGCATTTTCGGATAAAAATCCATAACCAGGATGAATTGCTTCAGCATCTGAGACTTCTGCAGCACTTAAGACTGCAGGAATATTAAGATAACTTTCTAATGACGAGGCTGGTCCGATACAAACAGACTCATCTGCTAAGCGCACGTATTTTTGATCTCGATCTGCAACTGAATGTATCGCTACTGTTTTTATACCGAGTTCACGGCAAGCGCGAGTAATCCGTAATGCAATTTCGCCGCGATTGGCGATTAGTATTTTGTTAAACATAATTCACTTTTATAATGTAATTGTTTTTATTCAAGTCAAACTTATAATAAAGACAGGGATGTAATAATTTGTTGTTTAAAAGGTTAATAAATTTTTTTCAAAATTTACTATTCGATAATAAATAGTGGCTGGTCGTATTCTACCGGCTGTCCATTTTCTGCAAGAATGGCTTTTACTGTACCGGCTTTATCCGATTCAATTTGGTTGAGTAATTTCATGGCTTCAATGATACATAAGGTATCACCGACCGATACTTGTTGCCCAATTTCAACAAAAGCTGTTGAACCGGGTGTAGCAGAACGATAAAAAGTACCTACCATTGGTGCATTAATTGAATGACCTGAAATTTCTGCGGCTTCCGGTTCAGCAGCAGCAGCTATTGGTGTTGGGGCTGCAGCAGCGACTGGTGCTGGTGCAGGAGCGGCAATTTGCAGCGGAGCGGCAGCTACTAAATTAGTTGAATTACGGCTAATTCGAACTGACTCTTCACCTTCGTGAATTTCAATTTCTGCGATATCGGATTCTTCTAATAATTCGATGAGTTTTTTTACTTTTCTAATGTCCATTTTTCATGACCTGATTTTAGTTGTGACTGTTAATTATTTCTGTAACTGATTTATTGCAGCTTGTAGTGCAAGTTCATAACCTAGAGCGCCTAATCCTGAAATAACGCCTTGCGCTAAATCCGATAAATAGGAATGTTTTCGAAATTCTTCACGCGCATGAACATTGGACAAATGAATCTCAATGAACGGAATTTCAACAGCTGCAAAGGCATCACGCAGTGCAATACTGGTGTGGGTAAATGCGGCTGGATTAATAATAATAAAATCGATATTTTCTGACCGAGCGTTATGAACACGTTCTACTAACTCATGCTCGGCATTGCTTTGGTAACTTAGTAACTCATCACCATGATTACCGGCTATTTTTTGTAAACGTGCATTAATGTCTTCTAAACTGTCGGCACCATAGTGCTCTGGCTCGCGTTCGCCAAGCAAATTGAGGTTTGGACCATTGATAATAAGAATTTTAGACATTGTGTTGCCATTATAATCTTTTTAATTAAACAGTAAACATGTTTAACACATTTAGCAGCATGATTATGTAAATTAGAGACATAAAAACTCACTTGATCCTGTGAATTCTGGTTCAAAAATGACAAAAAGTCCAGTTTTTAGAATTTAGTGAATTATAGCGGCAAATTAGAGGATTTTTCTAAAATAGTTGATTTTACTGTAACGCTTTTAAATTAAAACCAAAAATTACAATAATGGTTTAATTAACGCTTCAACTTGTTCATAGGTAATTTCACCGCGGTGTTTATCGACGATAAATCCTTGTCGATCAACAATGATTGTAAATGGCAGAATACCAAGGCGATTACCGTAGGCTTGTGACAGTTCGATGCCTTGTTGTTCAGCTAATAATATTGGATATTGTAAATCCAGAGGATCGACAAAATCGATTACCGAGTCAAGTGAATCAATGGCGATCCCGAGTACAACAAAACCTTTATCTTTATAATCAGTGTTTAGTTTATCCAGAGTGGGCACTTCTCTTACACAAGGAGGACACCAGGTCGCCCAGAAATTGATTAACACAACTTTGCCATCCCATTCAGAAATTGAGCGAGATTTATTGTTGAGATCCAATAATGTAAAGTCAGGTCTTTTTTCTTTGTTTGAAGTGGAGACTACTTTTTTTACGGCTTCCTTAGAATTATTTTGTGCGATTGCATCTATTCGAACCAAAGTACCGCCAGTTCGATACCACTGTTGTGCATAAAAACCACCTACCGCAGCAACAGCAGCAATCACGATGGCAATAATAATAATTTTTCGGTTTTCCATAACTTAACTCTCTAATTGAAAATGCCTCTCCTCGTAGGGAGAGGCTTTTGGGTGCAGGGGGATATTTTTTAGTTAACGTGATTTTACTTTATTTAATAACGTAA
>CAYOHQ010000358.1:0-3297 GCA_964403805.1 uncultured Thioalkalispiraceae bacterium
ATTAGCACACTCTTTCCCTACACGACGCTCTTACGATCTCCTGATTTATACAGGTATTTTTTTAATTATCGATAAAAACTCAAATTACATTATTCATCTAATTCTCTTAATAACTTTACATCAAGCTTACTCTTATCAGCAATCTGCAATGCTCTTCGCAACCGTACAGGCGCAGACCTTCCCATACATTGATGCTCAAGATCCCCCTTAATCGCATTCACCATTGCTAAAATTAATTTCTCTCGATCAAACTTTTCATTCGTTAAATATTCCTGAATATCGATTACCTCATTCGCAACCTCCCGAGCAAAATCCTGATGTTGATTCCATAATTCTTCAACAGTGCCACCAACGCGTAAGCCGGCAATATTGGTTGTTAAGATATAAACATTTTTAACAACTAATTCAAATAACAATTCAGCTTCATCATTAACAACATGACAAGGAATGCTTAAACTATTTAATGCAGTTTGTAATATTGAAGTTTTAGCTCCAAAGCAGGGTGATGATATTAATACTTTAAAATCCTGCCCGGGCTTTTTTTCAAACCAGACTGATATCACCGTTGGGTTTTGAATGTTATGTTGTAGCCAATCGCGTGGCAATAATTCATTTTGCAATAAACCGAGTTTTGAATGCCAGACTTTAGGCATGTTTGTTAAAACTGCTTGTAAGTCACTTTCTCCAACTGACACTAACACCAGTTCCGGTTCGGGAATTTCTTTTGCAATTTGTTGCATATCAGTGTTACGTAAAATCGGGACAACGGTACAGCCTGTTTTCAAGAATCCACGGGCAAAGACACTGCCCATTTCGCCTGCACCGATTAGGATGATTTGTTTTTGCATTACTGTATATCCTGTCATTATTGAGTTTTGTTCTTATTGGGTCGCCATAATACTTCTTCACCATTTTCAAAGCGGGCAAGTGTTCGTGCAATCACAAATAATAAATCAGACAGGCGGTTAACATAGGCTTGAAGTGCGGTATTAATATTTTCTGTTCTTGCTGCTCGCACAATGATGCGTTCGGCGCGTCGGCAAACCGTTCTCGCCAGATGACAACAACTTGTCGCTTTACCACCGGCAGGTAAAATAAACTCTTTTAATGCGGGTAGCTCAATATTAAGTTTATCAAGGTTGGCTTCTAGCTGCGTTACGTGTTCATTTGTGATTACAGTGTGCCCGGGAATGCATAGCTCACCCCCTAAATCGAACAGCTCATGCTGAATGCGGTTAAATACTATTGTAATCGTGTCTGGAAGCTCGTGTGATAATACCATACCAATAATACTGTTTAATTCATCAATAGTACCAAAGGCTTCAACACGATCACTGTCTTTGGCGACACGGCTGCCATCACCAAGTCCGGTGCTACCATCATCGCCAGTACGAGTGTAAATTTTTGAAAGTCGGTTACCCATGTTTAATTTTCATACAAATATACCTGTATTTATCCATTTTATGTGAGTTAATTGCTGATTAATCCTAAACTTTTGGTTATGATAAATGATACTGAAATTGATGTCAGCTACTGATAATTAAGTACTGAGTCTCATTTTTAGCCAAAAACACAATTTATTTATGTTCTATGAAAGTAGTTAGTTTAAATAATCTTGTTATCTGGACGTTATAGTAACTAGGGAAAGCATTACGAATAAGATGAAAATGTTTTTAATTATTTAAAACGATATAAAACGATGCAACGAATATTAATATTAAATTCAAAAGGTGGTTGTGGTAAAACAACGATCACAACCAACCTCGCCAGTTATTACGCCAATGAAGGTTTTAATACCGCATTGATGGACTACGACCCACAAGGGTCCAGCACTCAATGGTTAAATGTGCGTTCTCTTGAAAAACCACTAATCAATGGCGTTTTAGCACATGCCAATACCACCATGGGACAAACCAGCGCATTTCAAAATAGGGTGCCGCACGGGACTGAAAAAGTCATTTTAGACACACCAGCAGGCATTAACGGTGAACAACTTCGAAAATTAATTACGCAGGTAGATGCCATTATAATCCCGGTGTTACCGTCACCAATTGATATTCATGCAGTATCCCGATTCATTCAGGAACTATTATTAGGCGCTAAAATACGACAACATCATGTCCGGGTGTGCGTTATTGCAAACCGCATTAAACGCCAAACCAATGTTTATAAGTCTTTAAAACGGTTTTTAAATACGCTGGATATGCCCTTTTTAACCGAACTGCGTGATTCACAAAACTACGTGCATGCCGCCGAACGTGGCCTTGGCATCTATGAAATGTGGGATAGCAGGGTGTCTAAAGACAAAGACGAATGGCAACCCATGATAGATTGGCTTGAGTTAGATTCTGAAGTTCAATCCAATACCAGTCAAATCACTTAAAGTTATTCATAATAAACAATAACTTAATCTCATTTTGATATAGAGTCTTGACTTTTCTTGACATGTCATTTTTTTATAATTAGAATAGTTAAATGGCAAATATTAAAGTTAGTTCTAAAGTAGACGAACTTGCATGGGAAGATCTCAAGCAACTCGCGTCAGAGTCGCATCAAAATATCTCAGGTATATTAACCGAAGCGATCAAAGAATACGTTGGTCGACGACGTGTGCGTCCAGTAGTGCTAAATGAGCTTGAAAAGTCTATGCAAGAAAATGAGGAGCTCGGAAAGCTTCTTGCAAAATAATTTAATCCAATTTCTTAGTTTAGATGAAGCTGTAGCGATACATTCTCGTCTTATTGAAAGATTTGGTGGCGCTAGTGGTATCCGTGATTTAGGTTTATTAGAAAGTGCTTTATATCGTCCTCAAACAGGCTATTACGATAATCTTCTTCATATGTCCTCAGCTTTGTTTGAATCCTTATTAATGAACCATCCTTTTATTGATGGTAATAAACGTGCAGCATTTTTTATGACGGATGTTTTCTTACGAACCAATGGTGTTAAGCTTAATGTCAAAGCAGTAATGGCTCATGACTTTATTATTAAGCAACTAGAAGAAAAACACGTTAACCTGGAAATTCTGTATCAATGGTTACAGGAAAATACTGTAACGAATATTTAATTATTCAGTGATATTTTTGAAACTGATATGACTGTTATTTAATATTTAACACTTCAATTGTAAGATCACCAATTAAGCAAGCTGAGCAGCAATAAATCTTGAACCAGCTTGCGCAAAAGATGCTGACGAGTGTAGTCTTATAAGAATAAGCAGAATAAAAATAACAATTCAGTTTACAGGGAATTGCTTACGGAATAAGCAAAGGGAGTAATCGATAATGAGTCAAAAGC
>CAYOHQ010000359.1:0-3274 GCA_964403805.1 uncultured Thioalkalispiraceae bacterium
AATGATATTCTACTTCTTTTACTATAACTCTTTCTCTATGCTCGATTGGGCTAAAGCGTTTTAATTGTTCCTCAATAACCAAGTTAGATTTTTCTAACTCTTCCTTTGAAAAACGATATTCAACAACAATGACAGGCGGTTCTATCTTTATGTTTTCTGAATCAATTTCAACAGTTTTTATTTTTTGATTTTGAACATTATTTTTTTCAGGTTCAATAATAAGTTTTGAACTTTTTAATTGTTTTTTAATTGCTAAGTTAGAAATTTTTAATGCATCTTTTGAAAATTGATAATCAACCACTATTGTTGGAGCGATATAATCTGAATTCTCTGTGTGAGACTGTTGAATATCTTTTGACAGAATTTGAGTTTTCTCTATGACTGTCGTTTTAACAGCAGAGCTTTTAAGCTGGTTTTTAATCGCTAACTTAGATAACGCCAGATCATAATTTGAAAAATGATATTCTACTTCCTTTACAATTATTTTATTTTTTATACTGAGATTATTTTCACTAAGGTTATTATCAACATTATGAGAACCCCAGGGAAAAAATACGACTCCACCTAATAGAAAGCTGAAAACGGCGGTTAACGGTAATTTTAGTTTATCATTCATATTCATGCCCATTAACAAACTTGTTAAGTTATTTTTCTGGTAGTATTACTCAGTAAATTTATAAACGGCATGGGATAACTTGAAAGATAGCTGTATTTGAAGTCATCCATGCTTACAGTGTTCTATGACACTCTCAAAAAAATTAGTTCATTGAAACTAACGCTAATTGAAAAATGCATTTTCCAGATTTCCGGAAAAGTCAGCAGATGTAATTTTAATTCAGGTGGGTCATCGGTACAAGTATTGATTAAAAAATGAACACAACTATCAATGGTTTATGTGAAGCAATCTATACTAAGTCTAATTATTAAGCAAAATTAGGGTGTTTTATTGTATTAGTGGAGTATATTGTAGTGGCTTTTTACTTATCTTAATTTACATAGGAGATACATCGAATTCATAAACACTTTCCTGTTCCAATAAATAATCAGCAAATTTACGAAAATTTTGATGGTTTTTAGATTTGATCACCATCTCATATCGAAAATACTTACCTTCATCCACTAACTTGTAACTCGAAGAATATGATTTTATATTGTAGCTCTTGATCAATGCCAACAAATCATTTTCTGATAAATGCTCTTTATGTCGAAGAAAACTAATCATAAATTTTGCGTATTTTTGTGATGGTAAAAGCTCTTCAACCCAGCGGAAAACCGATAATGAGGCTAATGTAAAGATAGTCGTAATCAAAGCCGGAAAATAAAATCCCAAACCAATAACAATTCCAATCGATGCAGTCATCCATATTGATGCAGCAGTCGTTAATCCCCTAACCGATAAGCCCTCTTTCACAATCACCCCGGCACCAAGGAAGCCGATACCGGTCATAATACCTTGTGCCATTCGAGTCGGATCCACCCGCACAGTATCCAAAAATTCTTTA
The DNA here is from genome assembly GCA_964403805.1 of uncultured Thioalkalispiraceae bacterium. Classification (GTDB taxonomy): domain Bacteria; phylum Pseudomonadota; class Gammaproteobacteria; order UBA6429; family Thiohalophilaceae; genus CAYQUC01. Next base: position 1,503 of record CAYOHQ010000359.1, read on the forward strand.
GGAATAAGATGCCACTGATAAGTCATTAACAACATCAGTAAACTCGATGATACGCAGACCAGCATATGGGTACGAAATCCAGCTTCTCGACCATGTAACGCTCTTTCCAAACCAATCAAACCACCGGCGAGCAGTGCATAAAACAATCTTGACATGACTAAATCATAATCTAAATCAAGCATGTTTAATCCAATATCCATTTAAGAGTCCTTATTGTGTTTTCAAACTAAATTTTACTATTATTAACTAATTAAACTATAAGCATAGTACTATAATCCAATAATTTCTTTTTACTAAAATAGTTCACACTAATAGGCAATTCAATGGCAAAAACAGACTTTCCCGGATTTTCGAAAGATTTTTTTAAATTTATTAATGACCTCAAAAAAAATAATAATCGTGAATGGTATCACGAAAATAAAGATCGTTATAAACACGATGTGGTTATCCCCATGTGTAACTTCATTAAAGCAATGGGACCCAGACTCGAAACTATTTGCGAAGATTTTGTAGCAGACTCACGGCCACATGGTGGTTCCATGTTTCGAATTTATCGTGACACACGATTCGCAAAAGATAAAACACCTTATAAGGAACATATCGCTTGTCATTTCAGGCATTCTGCCGGTAAGGACGCACATGCCCCAGGGTTTTATTTACACATTGAGCCAAAAAAAGTCATGTTTGGTGGCGGTGTTTGGTGTCCACCCAACCCGATACTACACAAAATTCGTAGTCGCATAATCGAAAAACCAGATGACTGGAAAAAAGTGATTAGCAACAAGTCATTTAACAAACGCTTTGGTGCAATCAATGGTGAACAACTCAAGCGCCCGCCTCGTGGATTTGATAAAGAGCAACCACACATGGATGACCTTCGTCGCAAGAGTTTTTTTGTGATTCAGTCGGTAACAAAAGCGAGTGCAATGGACAGTAAATTTATAACTGAAGTTGAACGTGCCTATAAATCTGCTAGCCCGATGATGGAATTTATAACGCGTGCTCTAGAACTACCCTATGACCAACCGTAAAAATCAAACTCGAATATTAAATTTGGTTGTTTTCATCAACCCTCGTGGCGAAGCAATATTTAAACCGTATTTTTTATCACTCCACTCTGGTTTTTCTACTAACTCCCAGTCGAAACCAGTTAATAATGCCTGGCACAAAACCCGTCCAAATTCGATTGCAACACTTTTTCCGGGGCAAATATGTCCTGAACATGAGACATCGGCTGAATGAGCTCCATGAGGCCAAATTAGTTTATCAGAACTATTTGGTTTCGAAAAACGTTCAGGTTGGAACAATTCAGCATCAGTAAAAATATCAGAATCCAATTGTGCAAGTGGTATCACCCCCATTAAGTGATCCCCTTTCGTTATTGCATAACTTCCGACTTTAGACAATAAGGAAAAATCTTTTTCTGCACGTCCGAAAACAAAAAATACCGGCGGATGAAGTCGCATAACTTCTTTAAGCGTATTATCAAGTTTTGGTAGTTTATTTAAATCGGCCAAATTGAGTTTACCTACCGTTGAATTTTCGACTTCGCGCATTTCAATTAATAATTCTTTACGGAGATCTGACCTCAAGGATAATTCACCAATTAATGCTTTAGCAAAGCATTGCAGACCGAGAAAATTATTCATTCCTGTTAAAAACAGTAGCTGTTTCGCTATTGCATCTTCATCTGAGAGAGTTTCAGCTTTAGCCAGCTCAAGGTGATTTTTAAACCCGTTACTCGATTTAACAAAATTCAATAATTCATCAAA
>CAYOHQ010000360.1:0-3266 GCA_964403805.1 uncultured Thioalkalispiraceae bacterium
AATAAAATAAGCGAGCAGTTAATCTACCTGGCTCAACGCGGACATCGTGTGGTACTTTGCCTGGATGAAACACAAGCCATGCCAGACGACTCATTGGAAGCACTGCGTTTATTAACCAATATAGAAACTGAAAAATCCAAGTTATTACAGGTGGTCTTATTCGGGCAACCGGAATTAAATGAGCGTTTAAGTCGTCGCTCAGTACGCCAGTTACGACAACGAATTGTTTTTTCGTATGATTTAAAACCCATCGACAGACAAGGTATGGATGCTTACATTCAGCATCGATTACAGATTGCAGGTTATAAAGGAATTACCATGTTTCAGGATCACGCATTACAACATTTATATAAGGCAAGTAAGGGTATTCCACGTTTAATTAATATTTTGGCTCATAAAGCATTATTAGTTTCTTATGGTAAAGGCAGTAGAGTCGTTGAACCATCATTCATTGATATTGCTATTAACGATACTGAAGAAACAAATTTACGATCAATAAATATTCGAACTCTATTGCGTAATGCTACAGCTATAATTTCATTATTGCTTATAACACTTGCCGGTTCATATATTGCAACATCATAAAACAGATTTTGTTTACGGGGAAATAAATGAGTGTAATTAATCAAATGCTACACGATTTGGAAAGTCGGCGTTCACAAATAAATTCGGATGATACTTTTTCATATCATAATTTAAGTTTTATACCCAGGTTATCCAATTCGAATAAATTAGAAACACTTACCTACGGAGTAATATTATTTTTAGTATTAATTAGTGCGGTTTTTTTTATTGTTAAAATAAATAACGAAAATATAGCGACACCAACTGTAGGAGTAGAGAATACTCCGGTGTTTCAAGAAACCGTCGTGGATCCTATTTCTACAAAAAAAAATATTAGTATAAAAAAAATTAGTGAGTATGAAGTAGCAACTTCTGTTATTCACCCGGATCAAAAGGTTGTTATTAAAAAAATATTGCCGAAAAAAACTATTATCAGTCATCAAGCAACAAATTATAAAGCAAAGTCATCATCTAACACTAATTCAAATAATAAGGTTTACAAACGCCAAAGAGAATTAACTGCTACACAGAAAGCAAAAAATTTGTATCAGTCAGGTTATAAATACATTCTTACCGGAAATGCATTAAAAGCGCAGGAAGAATTAAGAAATGCATTAATGATATTACCGGGACATAATAAATCACGTGAACTTTTAGCTGGTATTTATATTAAGAATGGTCAAATTGTTGAAGCCAGAACCTTACTACAATATGGAATGAGAATATCACCTGCGCATACTATATATGCAAAATTGTATGCACGAATATTAATGGATCAAAATGATATAGTCAGAGCTATATCAGTTTTACTTCGTAACCCACCTGCCATCGGGGTTGATGCAGATTATCATGCTTTGCTTGCAGCACTGTATCAAAAAAATAAACAACATCAACAAGCAGCTACAGTCTATAGCAAGCTATTAAAATTACGTGATACAAACGGTGTGTGGTGGTTAGGCATGGCTATCTCACTGGAAGCCCTAGGTAATAAATCACAGGCTATGCTGGCATATGATAAAGCGAAAAAATCAGGCAATCTTGGCAAGGGACTTGCGCAATATACTGATCAACGCGTGATAGCATTAAAAGAAATTGCATATCCATAATATTATAAATGTAAAGTGACAAAATGCAGTTTTAAACTAAATATAATTTGTGCCAACTTTAATTTTTATAGAAAAATATAAATTAAATTTTGTCATTATTTGACAGATTTAGAGTGGAATGTTGTCTACATTTAAGGGGCTGATTTACAATAAATATTGTTAAGTGCTAGTTCCGAAGTTAGTGTAGGGAATACCCTACATATTAAATTTTCAGTCTTACCCAATTAGTGAATGTGTTCACTGCTGTTAAACTATTTAAGCGCTATAATGTAAAGTAAATAGTTTAGCGCTACGCTTAAATAAACGGTATAATATTATGAACTGTATTTTGATCACTGCTAACGGAAGGCAAAAGTGAATAATCAGGGTCATCTTAAATTCATTCTAACTAACGTGCTGTTGACAAGTCTTATTATGAGCTTGTCACTACTAAATAGTGCATTCGCTATTGGTTTGTATGATTTAAAATCCGATTCGACTGCACTTTATAATCCTGCTAAGTCAGCGTCCAATAGAATTAATTACCGATATCGCGAAAAAACCGGCGTTAGCCAACGTCTTTATACTAACGATGAACTTCTTGGCGTTAAGAGCTTTTCTGAATCTGAATTACGAGCCGATAATAGCTTAGACCAATACAATGCGACTATTTATTATGCATTAGGTGACAGTCATAGCCATAATCATAAAAATTTATTATCAAAACGCCTCGGGTATAGTATTGATCTAGGTGTTAATTTTAAATTCATCGAACAATCTTACGAATCTAAATATCAAGGACAACTTGGATTTCAAGCATATTCAGATGCTTATCCTATGTTTTCTGCCTCGGCCTTATTCGATTTACCATTATCCGGTATGACAGCCAGTGTTGAAGGCAGTTATTACAGCCACAATACCAGTGAATTGAGTGAATACCGAGCAAAATTGACCTATCAAATTGATAATATCTTTGGTGTATCCGGTGGTTGGGAACAACGACAATTTCAATTGGATGAAACTGAAAGCCCTAATTTTGACAAAGAAGGTCTTTTTGTCGATTTATTTTATCGGTTTTAAACTCTAAAATCAGCCCTCTTTTAATTATCCTTCTCTTTTATAAATTCCTGACACTCAAACTATAAACACCTGTAGCAAACATTGAGTAGTGCCGGACTCGTGCAAAATACTCACCGGGAATTAAATCGGCATTAATTTTTGAATTTAATGAATTACCACTATCATCATCAGTTGCTATTTGTGTTGATTGGGTATCTGGTCCGTATAGTGACAACAATGTGTCAATTGCACCATTAGTTTCAATCGAATAGATACCTGCATTAGTAACTTGAAAACGATATAAGTCACTTTCATTAGCCACTGAAATTGCAGCAATCACTGGATTTGCATTGATGGCGAGTTCCGGTATCTGAGGGTCATTATTTGTTGTGCTTACCTTAATCGCGTAATCACCTACTGAGTTTAAATTATATAAGCCTACTCGAGCATAATAGATTCCAGCTGATAAATTTTGTGTTATAAGAGAATTAAAATTATTACCACCATCATCATTAAATGCAACCTGGTCACTGGAATTATCAGGACCAAATAATGTAA
>CAYOHQ010000361.1:0-3227 GCA_964403805.1 uncultured Thioalkalispiraceae bacterium
GGTATAACGTGGATCAACAACCACAGTCGGGATATCACTTTTGCGTTTATAATCAGCCGCTCGCCAGAAAATAATTGGATGAGACTCACGTGCATTATGGCCAAAATGCATTATCATATCGCATATTTCAATATCTTCATATGCAAGCGGCGGTGTGTCTGAACCCAGGGTTTTAAAATAACCGGTCACAGCTGATGTCATGCACATGCGGGCATTAGCTTCAATGGTGTTGGAACCCAGCACCCCTTTCATAAATAAATTTTCGAGGTATTGCCCTTCCATGGTTAACTGACCGGAACCGTACAAGCCAATCGAGTTGCCAGTGTATTTTTTTGCAGTATAAGCAATTTTATGGGCAACCATATTTGATGCTTCGTGATACGGTACCCGCACAAAATGTTCTTCATCAAACGAACCTTTGGTTTTACTGGTATATTCCAAATCGCCATGATTGGGTTTTTGCCATTCTTCCCAAACATCTTTTCGAACATAAGAATCGCCTTCCATACGATCTACATAAATTGGTTCGGCGGCAGTTAAACCTTTAATACATTGCAATCCATAATTGGTAGGATGATCCTTATCAGGACGCATCGACACAATTTTACCATTTTGTGTAAGGATTATAGTACCGCAACCCACACCACAATACGGGCACTGTGCAATAACTGTTTTTGTTTCACCCACTTCAGCAGCAGAAACCGGAGCTGCTTCAAGTTCAGGGTTTTTACTGGCATATAATCCGGTACCGGCTGCAGCACCGGTAATAAAGGTACTGCTTTTGAGAAAGTCCCGACGGGACATATTATTTTTAATTCTTTTCATTTCTTACTCCTGAAGTTCAATTCTTAATTCGTTTTTTTTAACTTTTATCAATTTTATTAAGTTGTTCCTGAATCAGCTTTTACTCGGAACCGTTCGAAGATAAGAAATGATGTCATCTATTTCCTGATCGGATAAATTAGCCATACCATCCGGACCTTTGAAACCCAGCATTCGAGTATTGGAACGACCATTAACAATTGTGAAGCGAATAAAACCATCAGTCGCTTTGCTTAAAAACCCGACTTTACCAATTGCCGTTCCGGTGCCACCTGCTGAGTAACCATCACCATTAAATCCATGACAGGTACTGCAAATTTCGTGAAACCAGGTTTCACCAAGACGTGGATCGCCATGTGCATCCGGTTGTGTATCAACCGAGGCAGATACGTCCGGCAGCTTGGCATGACTGCGTAAATAAGCAACGATAGCTTCTACCTGCTTTCGCCCGAGGTGTGCAAAAGGCGGCATGCCGGTCCCGCCACGACCATCCCGTATGGTGCTCATTAAAAATTTATTGGAGGCAACACTTAAAAATTCTTTATTGGTCAGTGATGGTGCAAAACCAGGCTTACCAATCGCGTCAGCCTGATGACAAAATATACAATTTTGATTGTATAAAGCTTCACCTTCTTTAGCCAGATTGGCATCAACAACAACCGGCACACCGACAGGTCCAGGACGGCTATTAGCTGAGTCGGTTTTAGAATTGCTATTTGTTGAATTTTTATTTTGTGCCTTTTGATCGCAGCCTGAGAGCAGTAACCCGGCACTAATTAGTAAAACTGCTAGATGATATCGCTTATTCACACTATTCCCTCGCTATGGTAATTTTGGTTATTATTAATATATTATTTAAGCAATTAAATACGACATTTCGTAAAAACGATAATAGGTCATTGTATAAAACTGGCTTTGATCTATATCAATTTCTGTGAATATTCTAATGTAAAGATGAAGATCAGTATTTTTAAGCTATAGTTAAACATGACTAATCAGATTGATAATAAAATTCCCCATAACCATCACCACCGATTAAATAAAAAGTAAAAAATCTAAAAAACATGATCTATATCAGTATTTACTAATATAGAAGTTCTACACTATAATTAACCTGAACTCAGGATAAGAAAATTAATGTTATTTATTAAACAGTATTGAAATATACATGGTCATTCCGGCATTTATTGCATGCCGGAAAGACACGAATTTCTTATCCCGAGTTCAGGTTAATTATTTTTTTTCTAATAGGATCATATAGCACAACATGATTAGTTATTCCTTTAACATAAAATTTTTACTCAGCATTAGTTTACTGGGTTTTACAATAACCGCTTTTGCTGGCCATTCTGGTGAAAATTTATACTCACAACACTGTGCAGCCTGTCATGGTAGCAGCGGTGATGGCGGTGTAGGCATTCCATTATCATTACCGGATTTTCAATCCACTATTTCAGATCAATTTTTATTTAAAACAATCCGCATAGGCCGTCCCGGCCGCATCATGCCCGCTTTTAAACAATTAAGTGATACCGATGTATCAGCGATAATCAAATTTATTCGTGGCTTTGCGAAAGTTAAAATTCCATCAGAAAATACGGTGGCAATAAAAGGCAATAATGCAAACGGAAAAAAATTGTTTAAACAACATTGCGCTGCTTGCCATGGAAGCTCAGGTGAGGGAAGTAAAGGAACCGGTGTTACATTTTCACGACCACGAAATCTACCGATAATGCCACCGGCACTAAATAATGCTGGTTTTCTAGCTGCAGCAACTGACCACATGATAAAGCAAACACTTGTAAAAGGACGTCGTGGTACTCCAATGGTTTCATTTAAAGATCAGGGATTATCGGATTCTGATATTAATGATATTGTCAGCCATGTTCGAAGTTTCGAAAAAGACAAACATAATAAAAAATCAGATGAATTAAATCCTATTATATCATTTGAGTCTGCATATTCGGTTAAAGAATCAATCGAAAATATTAAAAGAGCCGCTATTGGTAAAAACTTTAAAATCATACGAGTTCAAACATTGAATAACGGTTTTGTTGCTAAAGAGAAAGATAATCCATCACAAACAATTATTTATTTTTGTAATTTTAGCTTTCTAAACCAATCTCTTGCGATCGATCCCCGAGTCGGTATGTTTCTACCGTGTCGCGTTACCGTGGTTGAACAAAAAGGCAAAGTAATAGTGATGGCAATTAATCCACTTCGACTCAGTAAACTATTTAATAATTCCGAGTTAGATCGTTCTTGCCTTGAAATGCGCGATCTCTATATCGATATTATTGAGGAAGCAATATTATGATTTTCAAAAAAAATAAAAAATATTTTGTAAATAGACTGATTTTTGTATCTTTATTTTTTACACTAACAGTTATTCAAAATACTGTTCT
>CAYOHQ010000362.1:0-3210 GCA_964403805.1 uncultured Thioalkalispiraceae bacterium
CAGTGTGAGTCTATGTACATGAATTACTAATAAATGAATGAAAACCAAAATAAAATAGTATTATAATGTTTTTTGATTTTAAAGTGTATGGGTTTGTCTATCAGATTTTAATGCACCGGCTAGATAGGTTTCTATTTTAGTTCGGGCCGCTCCACCATCTTGTTCGCTAAACTGAACACCAATACCCGCTGCACGATTTCCCTGGGCGCCTTTTGGCGTGAACCATATTATTTTACCGGCGACTGGAATTTTCTCCTTTTCATCCATCAGTGTGAGTAACATAAATACTTCATCACCTAGGTTATATTGTTTATTAGTGGGAATAAATAAACCACCATGCTTCACAAATGGCATGTATGCGGCATATAAAGCACTTTTATCTTTAATTGTTAATGATAGAATACCTTGTCTACCACCAGGAGCTGCAGCCATTTTTATTACCTTTGTTGTACTACTTTAATTGTCAATCGTTGCCATAAATTTAATATATCTTCATATATTCCTAATATAGCAATATTCACCTGTATTTGGTGTTTTGCGTTAACAATTTTATCTAAAATTACATATAAACCGGTATAGCTCACAGTATTTGCGATATTTTGAAATTGATCCAGGCTACTACTATTAATTATTTCAGTACAATTTGGAACATTTTTCAACAAAATAACATCACTTAAACAGCTATACAATGCATGTAACGGCAAATTTGAGTCTATCTTTAACCAGGAATTGGCAATAACCATAGGATCTTCAGTTTTAAGTGATATTGACAATAAATTATCAATTATTTTTGAATGCTGTTCAATATAGTTGCTTTCAGCCAGAATTTTGGCCGTTAAAGGTGCATTGTAAGCAAGTTTTAAGCATAAGTTCGCAACACCATTAGTGACTGCTTGTGACTCTAGCCAGTTTTTAGAATCTGTTATTTCCGGTAATGTGAAATTTACCAGTTGGCAGCGACTTTTAATAGTAGCAGATAATTGATGCCTTTCATGACTGATCAAAACAAAATAGGTATCTTGCGGTGGTTCCTCTAATATTTTTAACAGTGCATTAGAAGCATTTTTATTCATCGCCTCAGCTGGATGAATAATAATTACTTTTGCTTCACCAAAGTGTGTGTGTAGCGCAGTAAACTCTATTAAATCTCGAATTTGATCAATTTTAATGACACTGCTTTGTTTACCTGTTTTTTCATCAACCTCTAATGTTACTTCATAAAAGTCAGGATGATGCTGTATTTTGCAAAAACGGCATTCACCACAGGCTAGCTCTCCAGTATTATTTTCTGAACATAGTAGTGCATTTTTAAATGCTAATGAAAATTGATATTTTCCGAGGCCGACTGGTCCGGATAATAATAATGCATGAGCAATTCGATTATTTTTACTGCTACAGCTTAGCTGCTGCCATATTTTTTTTTGCCACGGGTATAATATTGTATCAATGTGATCTTTTAATTCCATTACAAATTATCCAAAACAGTAGATATTTGACTTTGAACTTTAGTGAGTTCTTTACTGGCATCTATTATTTTATATTGAGAGGTGTTCTGCAATGCTCTTTCACGATACGTAGAACGAACACGCTCAAAAAAATCTAATTTTTCCTGCTCAAATCTATCTGGTTCACTTCTTGATGCGGCTCGAGTCATTCCTAATTCAACTGGCATATCAAATAGAATAGTAATATCTGGACGTAATGAACCCTGCACCCACTTTTCGAGTATTTCAATACGGGATAGCTCGATACCGCGTCCGCCACCTTGGTAGGCATAAGTAGCATCAGTAAAGCGATCGCATAATACCCATGACCCGGCGTCTAGAGCCGGTATTATTTTTTGTTGCAAATGTTGTGCTCGGGCAGCAAACATTAACATCAATTCTGAGTCAGAACATATTTTGTCCTGGGCTGGATCCAACATTATTCCGCGTAAAGTTTCACCCAACTCGGTTCCACCGGGTTCCCTTGTTACAATTACGTTAATGTTTTTATTATGAAGGTATTTTTCAATGTATTGCATATTGGTTGTTTTACCAACACCTTCACCACCCTCAATTGTTATAAATTTACCACGCATTTTATTTATTCTTTTTAACTTTATATGAAGAAAAATTTCTTTTTCTGCCTTTTAACTGGTATTTAATAACAGCATTATTATGTTCTTTTAAAGTAGCAGAAAAATAATGACTACCATCACCACGTGCCACAAAATACAAGGCATTGCTATCATCCGGATGCAGAGTAGAATGTATTGCATCTCGACCCGGTAGCGCAATTGGTGTTGGTGGCAGACCATGACGCCGATAAGTATTATATAAGGTTTTTTGTTTCAAATCAGAACGTCGAATATTTCCCTTATAGCGATCACCCATACCATAAATAACAGTAGGATCGCTTTGTAAGCGCATTCCTTCCTGTAATCGTCTTATAAATACACCCGCTATTTTTTTACGCTCAGACATCATACCTGTTTCTTTTTCGACAATTGAAGCCAATATTAAAGCTTGATAAGAAGATTCAAAGGGTAATCCAACCTGTCGATTTAGCCATTCCTTGTCTAAATAATGTGACATTGCATTATAAGAACGTTTTAAGAAGTTAATATCTGTAGTTCCACGAGGAAAATGATATGTATCCGGTAAAAATCGACCTTCATAATGACTATTTTTCAGATTTAATGTCGACATTATTTCTTTTTTGCTTAAATCACTAATGGAATGTTCAAGTATTTCGTTATTATTAACAGCTGAAATAAGCTGATCAAAACTCCACCCTTCAATTATTGTAAAACTATATGAGATAACCTTGTCACTAGTCAAGATTGACAGTAATTGTCTAGGTGTACTTCTAAAAGGTATTTTAAATTCACCAACATTAATTTTATCTGCTGATCCGGATAATCGAGCATGCCATAATAAATAACGAGAATTCTTGATGATGTTTTTATTTTTCATATCATTGATGACTCGAATCAAGGTCATTCCGGGTTTTATATTATAAACCAGCCCCTCTTCGGAAATATTAATGGACGTACTCAAAAAGACATTATATTGCCAAATATTAAATGCGGCATAGAAGCCAATTACTAATACTATCAGAAAAGAAATTTTAATTATTTTTGTTTTTATTATACTCATGCTTGTATATTCAGTATTGTCATTAAATTCCGTGTAGTTGGAAATGGTGCATACATCCTTTCGTTAAATT
>CAYOHQ010000363.1:0-3205 GCA_964403805.1 uncultured Thioalkalispiraceae bacterium
GGGTTCCGGGGTGTAGTTATTTAATGCTGCTTGAGCTTGCTGATTGGCGGTGCTGATGACATCACCCAACAAAATCAAAATTATAGAAGGCGGGATGATTTGCCCGAGTGTCCCTGAAGCACAGATGATACCGCTGCTAACTTTTGGATCGTAGCCGCGTTTGAGCATGGTTGGTAATGACAGTAATCCCATGGTAACGACTGTTGCACCTACTATACCGGTGCTTGCGGCTAATAACATTCCCACTAGCACCACTGAGATTCCCAAGCCGCCACGGATGGGGCCAAATAATAACGCCATGGTATCGAGTAATTGTTCGGCAACTTTACTGCGCTCCAACATGATGCCCATGAATACAAACAAGGGCACGGCGAATAATATCTGTGCCGATAAAATACCAAATAAACGGCCGGGTAAAAAACCCAGGTGATCATCGTAAGTGCCAGTTAGTGTACCGATTCCGGCAAATATTAAGGCGACACCACCGAGCGTGAATGCCACCGGGTAACCAAACAGCAAAACAACACAGATGGTAATGAATAATAAAACCGCCATCATTTCAGGCATCATCTGATTCGCTTTGTTGTTGGGGTAATTTCAGGAATTGGATTTTTTGAATTATTATGGCAATGGCCTGGTTAATCACCAGCAGCGGCATAATCAATAGAGTGGTTTTAATCAAATACACCAATGGTATACCACCCGCTTCCGAACTGGCCTCCTGAATTGCCCAGGAGCTCATAACATAATCAAAACTCGCCACGAAAATAAATACACACATTGGTATGAGTAAAAATAGGCTGCCAAATAAATTGACCCATGCCTGGTTTCTGGACGACATTTTACGATAAAAGATATCGATCCGAACATGCTCATCATTTTTCAGGGCGTAAGCTGCGCCAATCATAAATATATAGGCATGAAAATAGCCGATAGATTCTTGCAACGCGATACTGCCAATATTAAAACCATAACGCAGGGTTACTACGGTGAAGGTTACTAACACCATAAAAAGCGTAAACCAGGATATTAAATGGCCTGAAGCACGACTAATAGACTCGAGATAACAAATAATTTTTGGTGTAGCTTGATTTGACATGGTAATTTTACTATCTTTTATTGCAGTTTATTAAGTGTTGATAAGCACTTGCTATTTCACTTTTTTTTAAGGTTATACACAACGCTTTAAAATCATTAACTTACTGTCATAATTTTGTTACATTCGCGATTTAATCATAAAAACTAGTATAACTTATTGTTTTATATCGTTTTATTGATTAATCTTATTAACCTATTGACTAGGGGTATACCCTAGTAATTGTTTTTTCTTTCAGTCGCTTAGAAACTAGTCCACAGAGTTATCCACAGGCTTTGCCGAGCTTGGAAGGTGGTTTTTATGTGCTGTTCGCAAAGCCAAAATACGTTGGAAAACAGCCGGATCATGGCTGTGAGTTAACTCACCATCGCGAGGGAAGTGCCAGTCTAGCGAGCGCGATAACCAGAATCGTAATGCTGCCGCGCGCAGCATTCTTGACCAATTATTGATTTCATCCTGGCTTAGTGGCCGTTCGGTTTGATAGCTGTTAACAAAAGCATCGACCTGCTCATTATTGAGCTCACCATTCTCGGCGACACACCAATCATTCACGGTAATGGCGAGATCGTATAGTAAGACATCATTGCAAGCATAATAGAAGTCAATAATCCCGGTTAACGTATCACCATCAAATAAGGCGTTATCACGAAACAAGTCGGCATGAATCACACCGCGAGGCAGGGCGGTTTGTTGCTGCTGTTGCTGAAAATCAATTTCGCTCAGTAATTGTTGTTGCTGTTCCTCGGGCAATTTGCTTTTGACTTTTTTAGCCGCTTGTTGCCACCAATCGAAGCCGCGTTGATTATCCCGTTTACTGCTAAATCGTTGACCAACGGCATGCATGTGACCTAGCGCCTTACCCACAGCACGGCATTGCTGGAGATTAGCGTGTTTGATGTGTTTTCCCGTTAGTTTATGAACCAGAGCTGCCGGCTTGTTTTTTAAGTGCCGCATATAGTGGCCAGTCTCGTCAGCTATTGGATGGGCACTGGGGAAATCATGCTCCGCCAGATAAGCCATTAAATCCAGAAAATACGGTAATTCGTGTTCGTCCACAGTCTCAAAAATGGTCAATACAAATTCACCAGAGCTGGTGGTGACAAAATAATTGGTATTTTCAATGCCCGCACTGATGCCCTCAAAAGTGATTAAATCACCCAGAGAGTAATGAGCTAAAAAGTCTTCAAGCTCCGTTTTTTCAATGCTGGTATAGACAGACATAGTAAGTAAATGATTGATTTATAAAGCGTGATATTATATTCGTTCGAGTGAAAATGAGCCAGAAAAGCTTTAGTTTTGACTTTCCATGACATGATTATTCGCAATAATAGCTCGCTATACAAAATCCCACGAGATTTGTATGATAGGAAGTAATTGCTAATACAAAAATAAACAATTAAGAACGTTTAATATAGTTGTTAACACGTTACAATAATTACACGCAGATATTCAAATATCAAATGGAAATTGATATTCTCGCAAAGCCAGGATGGTTCCATATAGCCCCCATCCTGTTTTGTTTAAAACAAATCTAATAATGATCAGGAGTGGCTTGTGTTACTACATTTTAATTCTATTTTTCGGGCAGTGTCATTTAGTTTTATTCTCACAGGTTTAGTGGCATGTGGTGGGAGAATATGGTGATAATAAGGTACAGCTATTTATTCGATCAGGTTCTACATGGAGTTATGGGCAGCTTCTGAAAATACCAAATGCTAGTGGTGATTTTGGTCACTCAGTATCCTTTAGCGCCGATGGCGCATCCTTGGCAGTCGGTGAACATACCGGCACTAACAATAATATAGCACTTGCGGGTAATGTGTACTTGTTTTCTAAATCTGGTAAAAATTGGAAGTACAGCCGAACACTGTCGGCAAAAGTGCCTAGTGCTAATAAATATTTTGGGTACACAGTAAAGTTTAGTTCAGTGGGCAATGACTTGGCTATTTTTGAACTTTATGGTAAAGCGAATACAACGTTTAATGCTGGTGTGGTGTCTATTATTGATATTTCAAAATAATTATAACAATTAGAATTATTTTAGAAGAAGCTAATTAACCTGAGGTTGATGTTATGTAAACCTCAGGTTAAGTTTTTCCCTATAGATAG
>CAYOHQ010000364.1:0-3195 GCA_964403805.1 uncultured Thioalkalispiraceae bacterium
TTTATTTCGTAGGTATATCAATAACTTAAAAATATAATTATTTTTAAATAACATACCCCCAAATGAATACTCACAAGCAATTATCTGCTATTTTCGATGTTATTGAATATAAAACAATCTAACTATAGACTTGTTGAAGCATGCGAAATTGGTATTAACAACCATAATTGCCGACAATTACCGGCTCAATCAGGAGTTGTTTACCAGTGCTTTAAGGACTGCTGTCCAGGTCTGTGCCAGATTCGTTCTGTTATAGCCACCGCCTCCAAATATTACTAACCGTCCTTTACACAATTCATCGGCCAATTGACACAGCCTCATAGCGGCATGACTGTGTGCGTTAATTGTAAAATTTAAATGGGTAATCGGATCCCCGGCAATACTATCAGCACCACATTGAAATAGAATAAATTCCGGCTTATGTTTCACCAGAAATTTTTCAACTTTTAACCATTGCGTCATAAAAACGGCATCATCTGAATCTGCTTTTACTGGAAGATTTAGTTTTGTTCCTATTGCTGTGTCACGTCCGGTTTCGTCCTTAGAGCCAGTTCCTGGATACAAAGTTTTTCCATCTTCATGGATATCGGCAAAAATAATGTTCGGGTCTGAATCAAATGCATAAAATACACCATCACCATGATGTGCATCAATATCAATATAGGCAACCCGATTTAGACCATGGTGTTTTTTTAAGTACTCAATTGCGATGCCACAATCATTAAAAACACAAAATCCGGCTGCCGCAGTGCGACTGGCATGATGCAGTCCTGCGATTGGGATAAATGCACGTTTTATTGATTGGCTCATAACAGTATCGACAGCATCTAGTGTACAGCCGACTACGGTTAATGCTGCTTGATATATTCCCTTGATGGCTGGCGTGTCACCACTATCGATATAACCTTTACCTTTGGAGGAACACTGTTTAACGTGTTGTAGATAATCGCTACTATGAAATAACAAGACTTGTTCGTCAGTAGCATCGACAGGATATTTAACGAGCACTTGATTATGAATTCCGTGTTGTACGGCATAATCCCAAAAAGCAGACATTCTATCGGTGCCAAAAGGGTGCTCCGATCCAAAACCATATCGCGCTAATTTATCACCAATATAAACTGAAACAGGCTTCATAAAGTACTCCACAAAAATTGAATCAATTGCTACACTGTTAAACCAATGCTATGGCATAGATTATACAGGCACAGTTAAATTAGATTATGGCTCAATACATTTACACAATGAATGGCGTTAGTAAAACGGTTCCGCCTAAACGTAAAATTATAGAAGATATTTCACTCTCGTTTTTTCCGGGAGCCAAAATCGGTGTTCTAGGTTTAAATGGTTCCGGTAAATCGACCCTGCTCAAAATTATGGCCGGTTTGGATACCGAGTTTGATGGAGAGGCACGACCACAACCCGATATTAATATATCGTACTTACCTCAAGAACCGCAATTAGATCCTGATAAAAATGTTAGGGAAAATGTTGAGCTTGGAATCAGTGATATTAAAAACATGCTACATCGGTTTGACGAAATCAGTTCAAAATTTGCTGAGCCCATGACTGACGATGAAATGACTAATTTATTAGCCGAACAAGGTGAGTTGCAAGATAAAATTGACAACGCTGGCGCCTGGGAAATCGATCGTAAACTCGAAATAGCAGCTGATGCACTGCGTTTGCCACCCTGGGAGGCTGACGTTAAAGTATTATCCGGTGGCGAGAAACGCCGCGTTGCCTTGTGTCGTTTATTATTTTCGTCGCCAGACATGATTTTGCTCGATGAGCCAACCAATCATCTCGATGCAGAGTCCATTGCCTGGCTTGAAAATTTTTTACAGGAATTTACCGGCACTGTTATTGCTGTCACTCACGATCGGTACTTTTTGGATAATGTTGCCGGCTGGATTTTAGAACTGGATCGTGGCCATGGTATTCCCTGGGAAGGGAATTACAGCAGTTGGCTTGAGCAAAAAGAACAACGATTATCTCAGGAATCGAATGAACAAGCTGCTCGCCAGAAAGCAATAAAAGAAGAATTGGAATGGGTTCGTGCTAATCCCAAAGGCAGACAGGCAAAAAGTAAAGCGCGAATTAATCGTTTTGAAGAGATGGTGTCGACTGAATACCAAAAACGCAATGAAACTCGAGAACTTTATATCCCACCCGGTCCACGTTTAGGTAATGCCGTTATTGAAGCCAAGAGTGTCAACAAGTCATTTGGTGATCGATTATTAATTGAAGATTTAAACTTTAATCTACCCTGTGGTGGTATCGTTGGTATTATCGGCCCTAATGGTGCCGGTAAATCAACTCTGTTTAAAATGCTAATGGGACAGGAGCAATGTGACTCCGGAACAATTAATATTGGTGAGACAGTTCAATTATCGTATATTGATCAAAGTCGTGATTCACTCGATGACAGCAAAACAGTTTGGCAAGAAATTTCCGATGAGCAAGATATAATTGTTGTTGGTAGTTACGAAACACAATCACGAGCCTATGTAGGGCGTTTTAATTTTAAAGGCAGCGATCAACAAAAACGAATAGCCGATCTATCCGGTGGTGAACGAAACCGGGTGCATCTTGCCAAGTTGTTAAAAAGTGGTGGTAATGTTTTATTATTGGATGAACCAACCAATGATCTTGATGTAGAAACACTACGTGCACTTGAAACTGCTATATTGGAATTTCCCGGTTGTGCCGTTATTATTTCACATGATCGCTGGTTTCTAGACAGAATTGCGACACACATATTGGCATTTGAAAGTAACAGCCATGTTGAATGGTTTGAAGGAAATTATGCGGAATATGAAGCCGACAAACTACATCGACTGGGTGAAAAAACTGTTCAACCCAAGAGAATAAAATATAAGAAATTTACCCAATAATTATGTTTAGAATTCTTCAAATGATTCTTCTGAATCCAGATCATTCATATTAATGTTATTAACATCTATTTCCGGTTCATCACTAATTAAATTCACTGATGAAGATGTCCAATCTTTCGTAACATCAGCTGGGTTAACATTTAATAAATACCAGGTGTCAATATCAAACTCATCAACTTCGCCATCATGATATTGAATTTCAACATCAAGATCGTCCATTGCAACTACTTCAAATGAGCGGCCTTGTTGGTCTCGATAACACTGTCCTATAATAGGTTCAAATGGTGTTGGCATTACA
>CAYOHQ010000365.1:0-3183 GCA_964403805.1 uncultured Thioalkalispiraceae bacterium
CTCGGAGTCAGCTTGAACCTTTTGTTAGAACTTTTCATTCTTATTGACGTATTAATTCATTGCAATCAATATGTTCAAAAGTATTTCCATAAATTTCAACAATTGTTGTTTCAGAATAAGATAAATTTCCATTCCCCACAATTATTTGATGAGAAAATTGTGTAGTTTTTGCATTTTTTTGCATAAAAGGTGACTGAATTATTTTCCAATGCTCATCATTAAGTGCTGCAGTAACTTCTAGTATAATTTTGCCATCGTTACCTTTATTAGCATCATAATTTCCTCCGGCAAGCACACTTACACCACGAGGAATGGTTAAGGATTGCATTACGATTTTTTCTTTTGAATCCCACATCCAATATCCAGTTTCATCATGAAACACTTTATCATTTGATTTTTTTTGAACAATTTGACGATAATGAACTGCAGCTAATATTTGTAATTCGGCATTTGTGACATCACCAATACCTGTGAAAGTTATCGTTTCATAATAAGGATTGTTTTCAATACCTTCTGGTTCTGGCGCAAGATCTTTACCTTTATCACCAATCCAAATTCCAATCAAACCACTTAGTGGCCCATAGTCTATGTTTAAATTCTCGCTCATTTTTGCCTCACCTATATATTTAAACTACGTTGATTTAATTGTTCTAACGTTAAGCTAAGGGGTTTCGGAAACAGGCGATTTTTTTGCGGTTTTTCTTTTGCAAAAAAAGCGCGTGTTTCCGAAATCCCACTTGAGCGCCTTGTTATGGTGTGCGCTATGCTTTAATTTCTTACAGCTATTAAAATAACAACTGTACTATTCTTGTTGTTAAATTCTTATTGGTTCGGTTTCTATGATTCTAAAACGAAGCATCGAATAACGAAACCTCTAAAACAGTATTTCTTACTTGACTCAATTGAAACCACAACAAGGTTATTGTGAGTCTCGATTTTTGGTAACTGGTTAACTTCAACAAACTTAAGTAAAATTATTACGGCTACTATTTAATTCAACACTGAACTATTAAAGGCTTTAAATTAAGCACCCATAACGCCTAGTTAAGTTGCGTAGTAACATGGCGGTTTTTTTGCGTTCTTTGCAAAAAAAATGCCGTGTTACGGAGTCAACTTGAACTTTTTGTTAGGGTTTTATTTCCCATTTGGAAATGCCATAGGTATTGTGAATTTAATTCGATTTTGTGATTTGTTTTCTGCATCACTTTTACCTTGCGCACCAATTCCAACACTACCAATAGATATACCAATACCACCTTTTGTTTCTGTACCTTGTGTAACTGTTACAGCAACATCGAATATAATTTTTTCAACTACTCTATCTCTTTCTTGTCCATCATTAGCAAAGTGTGCATAATAATCTGCCTTACCGCTATGATTAATAACTAAACTTCTTGGATTTACAATAGCTGTTGAGTCATTTAATTCAGTATCAGCATTTTCAATTCCTTTAGAAATTTGGACAAGTGCCTGTGTTATGAAATCATGAAGTTCCATTAATATCTCCTTTAACCCTAACGCCAAGCTAAGGGGTTTCGAGAACAGGCGGTTTTTTTGCGCTCTTTGCAAAAAAAATGCGTGTTCTCGAAATCCCTCTTGAGCGACTTGTTATGTGTTTAACCCTTTTAACTTATTTAAAAATATATTAAGTTCATCACGCCAGCTTCTATTTTTCTTTGAAAAATATGCTGAAATATTTGGAAACTCTCGTATTTTACAACCATAGCTTTTATTTAATTCTAAAACCTCTGTATCACCTAAACCTTCAAATTCTAAATGTAATTTTTTACTATTGTCTGGTTTTTCAATTATCCAGACACCTGAAATATTGTAATCGTTACCTTTATCTTCAGAAGTAATAATCCAATGATTATGTTCGATTCCATTTCTTAAATCTTTTAAATGTACTTTGCTCATTTATTTTTACACATAACGCCTAGTTAAGGGGTTTCGAGAACAGGCGGTTTTTTTGCGTTCTTTGCAAAAAAAATGCGTGTTCTCGAAATCCCTCTTGAACTTTTTGTTAGGTTGATTTTGTACATTAAGTAATATATTACACTATTTAGATTTTAAGTATGGTTCTATTATATATGTAATAATTGCATTTGCACGACTTGAACACTGCCATTTAAAATTTCTATCACCTAACTCTTCATTACCATTATGATTCTTTACATTACTTAAAATATTATTATCTAAAAGTTTGTTAACAGTAGAGCTTGTACTTTGTGTAATTAAAAATTTAGCAAATTTGGACCAATAAAGTACTTCATTCCGTAAACTAATATCATCATTAATGATACTTTTAAGATTTTTTAATTGATTTGAAAGTTCACTAGAATACGTGAATTTCAATGTCGCCATACTATTACCGCCGTACTCAAGCTCATGTTTAGTTAAGCTTAATTCCTTTCTTGTTGGTTTAGGAATATCATTTTTAATGAACTCGATCTGTTTATATGCACTTAAAGCCATATTTTTCCGGATATTTTTTGGTGTTATCTTAACTGTATCAGATATTAATTCTTCAACACCATTATTTTTTGAAATAAACGGTAACGTATCAACATAACAATATGCAATTGCTTTTTTTTGAAAAGAAAATAATATAAAAATTACAAACAATATATTTAATTTCATTAACATTCCCTCCTTCTTAGGAATATTGAAAACCAGCCACTTTTTTTTTGAATCACCTGGAACATTTTGTTAGGTTTTTTATTGCCCATAAAAACGAACGCCAATTAAACCTAAAATAAGAAAAGATTCAACTATTAATAATGTAAGACATAATTTTTCTGAAAAAATCATGATTTTTCTTCTTGATAGTGATTTTTTAATATCTTTGTTTTTTATGTCCTCAGTTACTTCATCCGGCTTAAGCATAACCTCAGCCATTCTGTAATATGTAGCCTTTGCAGCAAAAAAATTGTATACAATACTCACAATTGAAATAACACAAAATATTGTTATGAATAAGATTAACTTATTACTGACACTACCTTCTAATTTAACGGATGAAAGAGCAGCAAGCAAAATTCCATTAATTGTTAAAATAGCATTCCATAAACCGAAACTAGATTGCAAATAGCGGTCAGTGGTTTTTTCCATTCTATTTTCAAAGTGATCAGTCAATTTTTTAACCTAACGCCTAGCTAAGGGGTTTCGAGAACAGGCGGTTTT
>CAYOHQ010000366.1:0-3178 GCA_964403805.1 uncultured Thioalkalispiraceae bacterium
CAAAAGCGGCAAAGTCGTTTGGCCGAGGACAATTTGATACCAGGATTAAAACCAGAAAAAATTCTGCCATATTACGTGTAACTGAAACCTTCAATGGCATGGCCGAACGAATTAAAAAATTAATTGATTCTCATAAAGAGCTAACAAACGCCGTTTCGCATGAACTTCGAACGCCGATATCCCGCTTACGATTTGGAATTGAAATGCTAAAACAATCCAAAGATGATGTCACAACACAAAAATATATCAACAGTATGAATACCGACATCGATGAGCTCGACAGTTTAGTAACAGAGTTATTAACCTACGCGCAGTTTGATAGAGAAAAACCGGAGCTTAACTTAGAATCATTGCATTTTGAATCATGGATCAATAATTTCACCGAACATCATCGCATGGGAATTTTTGAAATTAACCTGGAACTTAACAAAAATAGTAATTTGGAAAATAAAAATATCACAATCGATTCAAAATTAATTCACCGCGCCATTAGTAATTTAATTAACAATGCCATTCGATATGCCAATAAAAATATTCGAATCAGTGCCTGCCATAGCAATGGCAACTTTACCATATCAGTTGAAGATGATGGTCCCGGGGTAGCAGAACACGATAGAGAACAAATATTAGAACCCTTCACCCGACTGGATTTTAGCCGTGATCGACGATCAGGTGGTTGTGGACTCGGTCTATCAATCGTAAAGCAAATAGCCGCCTGGCATAATGGTAAAATATCCATTACCAATTCAACATTAGGCGGTGCAAAATTCAATTTTGAATGCCCGCATACTCCGGTTTAGGTGTCTGATGAAGCCTTTTAGACTTGCCATGCAACAGTAATCAGCAGTAAAATACGTTATAAGACATTGAATAATCTTATAAAATACCCTGCCCTGTGTAATAGAATAATATTCGTATATTAATTAACCGTACAATTAAGTTGATGGTTAGCGTGTCGATAAATACTATGGAATTGAATGTTAAGGCAGCTTGCTGTGTGAGCCATCACAAAATGGTTGATCACCCGTACGTTTGCAGCCACAAAGTGCTACCATTTTCTTTTCCGTTAATGTGAATTTAACTGGAGAAAAATCACCCCCTTTATGACTACCATCGCATAAAGGTTGTTTTGTTGATTTACCACACGAGCACCACCAATGATCACCAGCCTCAATTTCAATAACATAAGGTGATTTTTGTACACAAACAGGTTCTGACATGATCTTATTTCCTCTAAAAAATAGTATAATTAAGAATAAATTAACAAATGAAGCGTAAAATTACACTCAAACGATAATAACAAGTATAGACACACTAAAATAAATACAAAAGTTCCTATGCAAAATTCACTGTCAATTAAAAACCTGAATATTTATCATCTTGACGATATTAATATCGAGCTTGCTTCTACAAATACGATTGGTATATCGGGCGAATCAGGCACGGGCAAATCAATTCTATTACACGCCATTGCTGATATGACGCCTTACACTGGAACATTATTGTTAAATGGTGTTCTTTCAACTGAAATGAAACCCAATGAATGGCGAAAAAAAGTGGGGTTGTTAACGACTAATAGTTATTGGTGGTCAACAAAAATTTCGGATCACTTTGAATGTGAAGATGATGATTATTTTGTCGCCCTGGGGTTGGATTTCAATATGTATCAAACAGATGTATCACGTTGTTCAACCGGCGAGTTACAGCGTTTAGCGTTGATTCGCTTACTGACAAATAAACCAGAAGTATTACTGCTCGACGAACCTACCGCTAATCTGGATGAAAGCAACCGCTATCGTGTCGAAGAATTAATACACGATTATCAACAACAATATAAAGTCCCAGTTATTTGGGTTAGCCACGATATTGAACAACTACGCCGTATGACAAAAAATTGTTACGTTATTGAAGACGGCAAACTTATAGTGAACGAAGCATGCACCAACTAACGCCTTTTGATCTCATTCTCGCCAGCTTTTTTATAATTTTGCTCGCCGGCTTATCCTGGTCATTACATCTCGGACTGCACAAACGCATATTTATCTCGGCTGTTCGAACTGTTGTTCAACTTTTATTTATCGGTTTCATTTTAAAAATATTATTCGAACGCGTTGAGTTTGGCTGGATTTTGTTACTGACGACGATTATGTTATCAATTGCGACTTACGAGGTAATGGCACGGCAAAAAAGACGCTTTACCGGATTTTGGGGTTACGGCCTTGGTTTTATTACCTTATTCATTTCATCCTTTTCAATTAGTTTTTTAGTTCTTACCGTTATTATTGATGAATCGCCCTGGTACACACCGCAATTTTCAATTCCACTCATCGGCATGATGTTAGGCAATGCCATGACATCTCTGGCTCTGGCACTAGACCGCTTAACTCAATCTGCCATAGATAAACAGCATTTGATTGAAGCACAATTAATCCTGGGCTCAAACTGGAACGATGCCATTCACGATATAATGCATGACAGCGTTAGAGTCGGCATGTTACCCATCATTAATGCCATGGCGGCGGCCGGTGTAGTGAGTTTACCGGGTATGATGACTGGTCAAATTTTAGCCGGTGCGGATCCAATGGATGCCGTTAAATACCAGATTTTAATCATGTTCATGATTGCAGGTGGCTCAGGACTTGCATCGATTATTGGTGTGCGAATCGGCGCACGATATCTATTTGACGATAGATGGCGACTACGGTTGGATCGCCTTCAAAAAAATTAAGGATAATAAGTTTGTAGCAGGACAAACTTTGTTGACTTATAAATTTGTAAAATTCATATTATTAATATCTGTTTCACTCATCATTACTACGCTACACGCAGGTGATATTTATAAATGGACTGATGCCGATGGTAATGTTCATTTTGGTGATAAGCCAGAAAATAAACCTGCATCAGTCTATAAAGTTCCCAAAGGAACTACCTCCAATGTCAGCACAACTAATAAAGAACGTTCTGAAAAACAAAAAAAACTAACCGAATCATTAAGAGCCGATCGACGTGATAAAAAACAACGGGCAGATAAAAAAAGAGAAAACGCCAATGTACGAAAATACAATTGTCAGGTTGCAAAAGATGATTTACGTGGCTACCAAAGAGCATCCGGAATTTATGACCGCAATGATGTTGGTGAAAAAGTCTATTTAAATGAAAAAGAACGATTACAAGAAAT
>CAYOHQ010000367.1:0-3176 GCA_964403805.1 uncultured Thioalkalispiraceae bacterium
AACTCAAGCTTTAGAGGGGGGACGCATTATCCAGAAGTACAGCATGACAGGTCTTTTCTAATTCAAACATCATTACAATTTTAATTACAACAATATAATAAACTGGAGGAAAAAATGGAGAAAAAAAATCATCTTTATATAATAATAGCAGCATTATTAATATTCATTTTAGCTATATTTCTTGGTGCATTTAATCGAGACGATGTAAAATTAAATCAAGAAGTTTTAAATATTTTTAAAAAAAATAATGTCGTTGCAGCAATCGGAGTTGACGAAAATGGGAATATTTCCATGTTTAATCGTTCAGGTAAGCCTGCTACACGATGTACACTTAATACAAAGTCAAAATCTAAAACAATACCAAAATGTAGAGGTATAGATAATGGTATAGTTTCAGTTAAAGTTATAACGCTTTTTCAAACGATTGGTTCTATCTGTTATACACGATATAAACCTGATGGAACTGAAGAACAAGCTTGTTGGCCTGAATAAAAATCAATCGGCCAGTCAGTTTCTGACTGGCTAATCCATTCACTTTTAACGATTGAGCTTGAAATAGTACAAGTCAGGTTGTGTTGGATACCTCACATATTAACATTAGAAGAAATCGTTATTTATTTTCTTCAACGTTACTTTGAAACTATGCTAACAAATGTTATAGCCATTTCGTTTTAAATTCCGAACTCGTAAAATATATTAAATGTTTTTTATTATTGAAACTCTAAAACCATGAAATATTTTTGGTACTGCACTTGATTTTTTATTAAATCCATCTGAAACATAAATCTCAATACAATCCTTATCTTCATTAGCGCTAACACCCTCGACTCCTTCGATTTGTAACCACTTAGCTGCTAGCTTTAAAACTTTCATTAATTTGGATGGCATTGTTATCCTCATTTGTATTTAATAAATTATGACTATATCAAATTAAATAAAACACAAAAGAGAAAAACTACGATGATTTTTTATGACATATTTACATCAGGTTTAATATAGAAACGTCATTTGTTAAATGGAACTAACGTTGAAATATCTACATAGCTGGGAATAAAGAAAGTGATACTGGTGAATTGTGACGAGTACAATGAGAATATTTAAATCGTAACATTTGCCATTATCTGTTGAGCAAACACCTTAAAATCAGACAGTTTATCATGCGCTATTGAAAACACAATATTCCAATCAATGTCCTGATAATTGTGGACTGCTATATTACGAAAGCCCACCGCATTACGCAAATTCATAGACAACTCATCGGTAATAATACCCAGTGATGATAATTCACTAAATGCCTGTCCCATTGTGTCCGGAACAGGTTGGTTATGCTCAGACAGGATGTGCACAGATATATCTACACATAATTGAATCGCGCGACTCAGGTTTAAAACCAAGACATCCTGAGCATCAATATCTTCGAGTAATTGTTCAAGAGCATCTGGTCTACGTTGTTCTACCCGTGAGATATATTGACGAAGAAATTCAATTTTATTTTCAATTACGAGTTTATCCATTTTTGCCTTCGTTCTTTTAATGTTCTTTCTATATAAGGAGCAAAATCAGCTTGTGCGTATATATGTTTAAGAGCAAGTTCGGCATAATCAGAGTTAGAGCCAATAAGACGTTTACCCTGCTTCAAAATTTGCCCCAATAAAGGCTCTCCAACAGTAGATAAATCAATCAGGTCTACCGCTCTTCCTGTAGCTTGCGTGATTATTTCAATAAGATGAATTTTCTCTTGTGTTGATAATGGGCTTATTTTTTTTATTGCTATATCGAAATCACTGTCTTCAGAATAATGACCAGTTGCCATTGAACCAAATACAATAGCAAGTTTTATATCTAGCTCTTGATGTAACGCTTTCAATAGAGTATCAAAATTTTCTGTTTTTACAAATTACTCTCATTCTTTCTTTATGCGAAAGCACACCAACGCCATTATCCCAAGCGGAATAGCTGAAAAAACATAAGAAATAAATCATGTCTCAGTGCCGAAATAATAATAAGATAATATGTCCGCTCACTTCGCTCTTACTATTCACCGTTAAGTATTTTTTTTGCTAGATATTTAACATCATCAAGAGACTTAAAATCTGCATCCTGAGTCCATAATACAGCATCGAACTTTTGCGCAGTCGCATAAATTATACTATCGGCTAAAGGTAATTTTAGATCGATGCCATATTGGGCAGCATCAACTGCCAATGGGGCATCTAACGGTACTACTTTTCCTTGTTCCATATGAGCAATAGCCTCAAGTGCTGCATCTTCACCTCGTTGGCGTAAAATACATTTAAAGACCTCAGTAAGCGTAATACTAGGCACTAACAATTTGTCAATTTTTTCGATTGGACGTGAAAATGTTGTTGAATTTACATCACCGGCAAAATATGAGAGCCATGCAGAAGAATCAACAACATTCATAAGCGATCTTTATCTCGCTTTACCTCTGTATCAATCCCCTTCAAAAAACCTTTTAGCTTTTTCATTGGCTTAATGGGTATCAGCTCTATGCGATTACGATAAGTTAATACTTGTACTTTTTGACCTGATACAATCCCCATGGCCTCTCTTACGCCTTTGGGGATTACTACTTGAAACTTCGGGGAAACGGTTACAGCTACCATGAAACACCTCATCGATACATATATCGTACTACGATAGCATCATCGATAACATCTGTCAATTACTCGTTGTGTAATCCCCCCATTATTAACCGGAGTTAAAAGTAGAGGTTAAGCTGCCATCACTAATTTCCTAGGCGGTATAGCGCCTATGGACGAATGAGGAAGTACGTTATTATATTCCCACAGTTATTGTTAAACTTATTGCGCTATTTAATCCGCTCAGTGTAAATGATCGCTGTGAACGCTTGAATGAATTGCCTTAGCGATTATTGGATCTAAAAAATTAAAATGTACCACAGCATCAAAAAGCGGTGTTTTTTTGATCTTGTATTTATGGTCATAGTGCTTATTATCTTTAATAACTTCTAGCTCTGCCAATCCAAAGAATACCAAAAAGCACTTACATGCCCTTGAGTAATAACAACGGCGTAAATTTTCTTCTGGGGTTGAGTAAGTCGACCCTTCCATTTCATCAATCACCATAGGGAAAGCGCGTAAAAAATCATCCTCATAGACCGAAGTAAAAGTCATTTTCTCGCCGTGCTGCTT
>CAYOHQ010000368.1:0-3162 GCA_964403805.1 uncultured Thioalkalispiraceae bacterium
AAAAGAATTGAAAATAAATTTCTTTTCTTTAAATTAACTGAAATTGAATTAAATTCTAAGTCATTATCTGTTCCAGCAGCTGCGCTAATTTTTAAATTATTTTTTTCATCGTTGAGCATTAAAAAAATGACACGATTTAGTCCAATTCCGTCATGCATACCTTTTAATACTAATGTCATTACATCATTAATGTTGTTTAATTCTGTGTCACTTTCTTTTAGTTTTATTAATACCTCACGGAGTATATTTTCATGTGGCATTAAACAAATTTCTGCCAGTTCATCATTATCTTCTTTTATGTTCTTCGGTATCATATTTGTAATTGGTAAATGATAAGCTAAAGGTCGAATACTATATTGACTTGAGTGTCTTGCGACACTTGCTGCTAGTTGGTGAGTTTCTGAAACAAGTAAATCATAACTAATATTTAACCATTCAGCTGCATCATGTTCAATCTGAATGGTTTTTTCATTATACCAATCAAATTCAGCATGCCGTATAAGTTGCACTGCTAACATTACTCCATACGATCGGGGTTGAGCCGTATTTTCTGAAATAAGTGCATCTTGAAGTAGGTCTGGTAGTTGCCATTTTTTGGCGAGAAGTAAGGTTAATTCATCAATTGTAAAACCCAGAACAATGTATTCTGCTTCTTCAGTTGCTATATGCTTGTCTTTCCGCATTTTGTAAATACTTTTTAGTTTGTTTGGAGCATAAATTGCAACTATTATTTCACCTAGAAAATATAACATTGATGCAACATAAACTTCATCTGGAACCATGTCATTTCGACTTTCTGCCCAGGTAATGGCTTGCGTTGCGGCATGATAAGCTCTTGAGTAAGTGATTAATAATTGTTGTCTTGATTCAGACGATAAATTTTTTTCGATGGACGGTAATTTTGATGGTAGTGAATTTACTTTTTCAGTTCCCATTATCATCAAGGCTTGATTAATTGAAGTAATGGCAGTGCGTAAACTACCACGTGTTTGATTATTGGATAGTCGTAATACTTGAACACAAAGTGCAGGATCTTCCTCTATTACATCAACGAGTTGATGTAATTCAGATTTATCATTTTTGCATAAATAATGTAATTTAGTAATAGTACTATTTAAAACAGGAATCGCTTTATCAGCAACTTTTGTTCCCCAATTTTGTAAATTTTCATTCATGCTACTTAAGTGTTTACTATTTTATTTGTCATTCAGGTTAGAGTATATATCGGTATTTTCTCTTACAAGCTTTAATGAATGTAAATATAGTCATTTAATTCATAAGCTTAGATACATCACATGTATCTAAAATGACTTAAAACTGTAATATTAGTGAGGTTATTGTTATTCAAGTAAATGTTGTAAATGTCGATAGGGATAGAAAACAAATTGCATATTAATAACGAGAATTGAAAGAACAATGAAATTTATTATTGGTGTTTTATTAGTATTTGCTGCTGTTATTGGTGGCTACCTACTATCACATGGTGACTTATTATTATTATACCAACCATTTGAATTGTTAATTATATTGGGTGGTGCTTTTGGTGCTTTTGTAATAGCGAATCCAAAGAATGTAATTGTGGCTTCTATTAAAGGCGTGTTAGCTTTATTGAAAGGTTCTTTATATGGAAAGCAACACTATATGGATATCTTAGGTTTAATGTTTGATCTATTTTCAAAATCACGAAAAGATGGATTGATGGCGTTGGAAGGTGACATAGAAGAACCTGATCAAAGTCCTATATTCCAAAAATACCCTAAGATACTATCAAATCATCACCTGGTTGATTTTATAGCGGATTATCTTCGATTAATGGTCGGTGGGAATATGAATGCTTTTGAATTGGAAAATTTAATGGATTTAGAACTAGAAACTCACCATCATGAAGCTGAACAACCGTCAACTGCAATCACACTTATGTCAGATGGACTTCCAGCATTCGGTATTGTGGCTGCAGTTATGGGTGTTGTTATTACTATGGGTTTTATTTCTGAACCACCAGAAGTTCTTGGGGCACATGTAGGTGCGGCTCTGGTAGGTACTTTTTTAGGTATATTATTGGCTTATGGATTTGTTGGACCGATGGGTACAGCAATGGGAGCTCAAGTAGAAGAAGAAAGTAAATTATATGAATGTATCAAAGTTTGTATTCTGGCTACATTAAATGGTTATACTCCCCAAATTGCTGTTGAATTTGGTAGAAAGGCGCTGTATTCAACCGTTCGGCCGGGTTTTGTCGAATTGGAAGAATTTATTAAAAATAATAAATAAATAAATTATTTATATATTCAGTGGTGATATATGTCCGATGATAAACGTCAACCGATAGTCGTAAAAAAAATTAATAAAGGCGGGCATGCTCATCATGGCGGTGCGTGGAAGGTTGCTTATGCCGATTTTGTAACAGCAATGATGGCCTTTTTCTTGATGTTATGGTTACTCGGATCTGCTAGTGGCGAACAACGTCAGGCGATAGCAGATTTTTTTCAAAACCCTTCTGCAGTTCAAGGTCCTGGTGGTGCTAGTACAAGCATGATCCAACTTGGTAGTTCAATGGAAATGCCAAAATCGGGTGATGATGGAAAGAAAAAACAATCATCTGATGAAGTTGAACCAACTGAAGAAAATAAAGAAGAAGTTCAAGATAAAAAAACAATGGATTCATTGTTAATTCAATTGAAAGAATCAATTGATAAAAGTCAGGCTTTAAAACCTTTTAAGGATCAATTGTTAATTCAAATAATGCCAGAAGGTTTACGAATTCAAATTTTGGATAAAGAAAATCGAGCAATGTTTGAATCAGCTAGCCCTGATCCTAAATATTATACGAAAGCTTTATTAAGAGAAGTTGCAACTACAATAAATTCAGTTCCTAATAAAATTAGTATTACGGGACATACAGATGCTTCACCTTTTTCATCATCTCGTCTTGATTACAGTAATTGGGAGTTATCAGCAGCTCGAGCGAATTCTGCAAGACGGGAGTTGGTTATTGGCGGCCTAAATGAAAATAAAATCGCCAGAGTCGTAGGTTTGGGTTCATCAATTTTGTTTGATAAATCTCATCCGAAAGGGGCAGTCAATCGTCGTATTAGTATAATAGTTATGAACATGAAAACCCTAAAAGACATTAAAATTAATGAAGGCAATGAAGAAATTAAA
>CAYOHQ010000369.1:0-3131 GCA_964403805.1 uncultured Thioalkalispiraceae bacterium
ATACCTCATCAAATTCTTTTGATTGTATTGGCTTTATTTCTTTATCTTTCAAATGCGCAAATACAGAACTTGACGTTATTGCAAAACCAGTTCGTTTAACAGCAACAATATTATTACCTGTGCTTGAGACAAATTGATTGTAATTTACATTATAGGGCTCAATAACGCTAAATATAACACCAAGAAAAATTGCCATTAACGAACCCGTTATCAAATATTTTCGATAGGGAAAATTAAAGCTATGGTCATCAAAAAATTCCTTCATGGTCATTTCTTCCATGCCGTCTCTTAATGCAATATGACATAAGTTATTAATTTTCTCAGGTAAACCTTTTGACTTATCCATAATGACAGAACACGCGGCAGGAGTAATCGGATTACCACCATCCAGACCAGCTACTGACAAACGAAAATAAATATAACGTTCAATTTGTTCTTCAGCGAGCGCATCCACCTCTAGTTCATGTGATATTACATTTCGTAATGGTTTTATTTCATCTGAATCTAATATTTTATTAAACTGATTATTACTAACGAGAAAAATTCTCAATTTTGGATGGTTTTTATCCCAGCGATTCACAAGTTCAAAAATTGATTTTAATGTATCAATCGGTAATTCTTGTACGTCGTCTATTATTAAAATAGGAACTACACCACTATTTTCTAAAGACGATATATTTTTAAGACAAGTGGCTTTGTAATTTTGATTATCCTGAGAATGTCCGCTTAAACCAAAACCTGCAGATATGTTGAAATACAATTGTTCGCTATTCATCATAGCGTTAGCTGAAAAAAAACTAAATCGCCAATCTTCTTCACCGATATTCACAAACCGATTAATTAAACTCGATTTACCAACACCTGAAACACCTTTAATATGCAGAAATAAATTCGGATCCTGAATTAAATTATGAAGCAAGCTTATGCGCCGAGCTTGCTCAGTATCTAAAAAGAAAAACCTGTCATCAATTTCATTAGTAAAGGCCGGCTCGCGTAATCCATATAGAGCAAGATAATTTGGCGAAATTTGATCGTTGTTCATGATTTGTATCTTATGCTGACGGTAGTTAGAACTAACGATGGTGTACAGTGAAGTGAAAACGCATAAGCCTTATCTCGATTAATCTGCGTTAGCATTATAAGATACCAACTACGAGATAAATAAAAAGTGATATTAAAATAAATATTTAAAACTGTATTCATTGCCGCTTCCTATGCGTCATTGATATGAATTTACTTCTACAATTTCCATTTCATATTTAAGTTGTTGCGTGAATTATACGACAAAAATTATTGAATTAGTTAATATAATTTTACAAATACGTAATCTGGATCAATTTAGTAAAAACAGTGATCAACTTTTGATCATTTTTTAAAATAAATGATCAAAAGTTGATCAATAAATAAATATTTTAGGTTTTAAATTCGATTAAGATAAATTATGCATTCGAAATGTTTGAGTTTATTTCTATAATAGTAATAATACAGGACAATACTGGTTAAAAAACAATCGATATTGTAACTCTTTAGAGATATAACCTCATTAATGTAAGATTTAAAGTCAACTAATACTTTGTTACAAAAGCGAATTCATTGCATAATAATCAGGTATTTTTAATGAATCTAATTTTAAGATAATTCAGTAAAAGGATTTAAAGTATGAAACTATTCTTAACTTGTTTACTTCTGTTGTTTTTAAATTCTGCAATCGCACAATCAAATATTGATAAAGCAAATCAATTAATAAAACAAGGCCAAGTGCAAAAAGCGCAAAGTTTATTACTCCCGAAAGCCGAAAAAGGTGATCACCAGGCACAATATTTATTAGCAACAACCTACTCCGGTCGCGATGAACTAAAAGCGTTTAAGTGGTATATGAAATCAGCCAAGCTCGGTAATCCGGAAGCACAACTAAGAGTCGGTAAAATGTATTCATTTGGGCTCGGTGTGAAAAAAAATACACAAAAAGCGATATTCTGGTACAAGCAATCTGCTCAGCGTGGCAACAAAGCAGCCAAACAAAGTCTGGACTATCTTTTACAAATTACTCAAAATAGTCCGGCTTGGTAGAAAAGATTAATGAGTGTATTTTAATAACAACGGTCTGTATTTCTGCACGAGGTTATGATCTTCGCCTATAATATTAAAAATTTTTAACATTGCTTTACGTGCAAAATTTTCGTCAAAATTATGATTTTGAATTATAATCTTTTCCAGTTGTTGTAATGCAGATTCATAACGTTGTTCTAATACGTAATATGAAGATAATTTCTGTATATAAACAAGATCGCTCAGCTTGTTTTCAGCGTCAGTTACTACTTTGAAATCGTCATCAGGACTAATTTGTTTTAAAAAAAATAACTGACTTTGAAGTTGTTCAATTTCGGATTCATCGTGTAAGGAAGGTGGTAATACTTCTAATAAATTATATGCTTCATCATATCTTTTTTCATGTTTTAATAATTTACACAGTGTCAATGGTAACCGGGGATTTATTTGATCTTCAATAATGGCGTCTGATAACAATTGATATGCTTTTTCCTGATTCCCGTGAGAATATTCCTGTACTGCCTGTTCGATTATTTTGTCAGAATCCCGGGCAACATATTTATCGATAATTTTTCTTAAATCAGATTCAGCCTGATAACCATGCAAGGTTGCTTTAATCTCGCCAAATCGAATTAATTTTAAAGTTGGTACACTCGCAATTCCATAATTTTTTGAAATAACAATTTCATTTTCAGTATCAATGTTTACTAATAATATTCGACCTTGATAATCGTGTACCAGTTTGTCCAGAATCGGATATTGCCTCAAACACGGCCCAGCTTTACGCGACCAGAAATTAACTAATACAGGACCAACATTAGAATTATCAATTACCAGAGATGCAAAGTTTTCGCCATTCCCGTCATGGATATAATCAGATTCGATGGATTCAATCATTTAAAAAACCAAACAGTAACCATTTATAACAACTTTGCATATTTTAACTCAAATACCTTCATAAAAATGATGTTTTAACTGCCAGTTTAGCTGGAATCAATTAATCATAAACCAGTATAACGGCTGATTGTTTATTAAATAATAAAACCACGTCCTTAGGACGTGGAGCAGGTTCGAGGCTAAGG
>CAYOHQ010000370.1:0-3112 GCA_964403805.1 uncultured Thioalkalispiraceae bacterium
GGTGAAAACCTGAATATCAAAGAAATAATGGGGCTGGTATCCATTTTAAAAGAACAGCGCGATTGTAAAATTGTTTTAATATTAAGTGATTCAAACCTTGATCAAAAATCGTTTGATGAATACTGGCAATTTCGTGAAAAAGTAATTGATATCGAAATTAAATATTCGCCAACCTATGAAGAAGCTGCAAAATTAGCCTTTAAAGGTAACCCTCATAACTACGATCGTTTAAAACAATTATCAACTCAGTTAAAAATAACCAATATTCGAATATTAAATAAAATTGAAAAATCAGTTAATGATGTATTACAGGTTCTGGAGAATCTGGAACCTGAAATTTCCGATCAGGTTATGCACACTTTAATGCTTTTGACCTTGAGTTATTACACACATAATAATGATATCGTTCCACCTTATAAATACATTAAGGAGATTGGTTACAAGCTTTACGGTTTGGAAGAATCGAATAACAAAGACCCACATGAAATCCGTTGGGATTCAATTTTAAGAGAATATGGCTTTCAAACTTTTGATGATTTTGATATTGCGTTATCGAATGTTATTGAAACGGGTTATGTTGATCATGATGTGCTTCTGAATAAAGCAAGAGCACAGAATGAACTGATTCTGAGTAATAAATCTCAGGTATCATTTAGCCATGCCTGGGACATGTATCATTATTCATTTAATGACAACTCCGATGAACTATTAACGTCATTAGGAAATTCTTTAATTGAACATGCCAAACACATTAGTCCTGCCGATATGAATGCAACCATTCGATTATTCAAACGTCTGGACAAAGATGAAGAAGGTAGTTTGTTAGTCGATCAGTATATTGAAATTAATAAAGAAAATGACAGTATTTTTGATTTAGACAAAAATCCTTTATCCAGAAATATTGATGATCACGAAGTGATTGAAAAATTTAACCAACGTTATTATGAATTAAAAAACATTAAAAATGCAGAAGATGTGTTGACCAATATTGTCGGTAAAAATGCGTGCAGTCAGTCCGATGAAGCAATTTTAGCGAAAACCAGTATGAATCAATTTTATGAATTATTTAAAAAACAAAATGGTGTGCACTTATCAAATTATGTTGATAGTTGTTTACAATTTGGCCGTATCGACAATGCATCAGAACGACAACAACAAATTTCAGAAAATGCCACTATGGCGTTGGTTAAAATAGGCTATGAAAATCAGTTAAACGCCTTGCGGGTTCGAAAATTTGGGGTTGATATTTATGAATTCGAAAAGCCGAATTGATTCATTGGCTTCACTGATTGTCCAAGTTATTTAACACACCTCTTTCCATTGCTTTTTTTCTCATTTTCTAATCGGACAATTAACATTTTAATTTTATGTTAACCCGCTTCTGTAATTTGATGGTAAATAGTTAACCTTATCAAGGCCATCACTCATTTTGAACCTTTTTTAACTACTTTGATACTTACTTTAACCTGAGCTACTAGTCACTAAGTTAAAGTGACTAGTATTTATTAACTATCCATGATTTATAGTTATGGATTAATCAAAGGATTGAAAATGTTTAATAGCACTTACAGTATATGCAAATCGCTTATCTATATTTTAATTGGTTTAACTTTAGTTTCATGTGGTGGTGGCTCATCTAATACCACAAAAAAAATTGACGATATTCGACCTGGACCTTCTCAAAATCTTATTGCAACCGCAGGAGACGGAATAGTTACAATAAAATGGGATGCTCCTATAATTGGAGCAGCTCCAAGTTACTATATTATCGATAAATCAGCTGATAACAAACAAAGTTATAGTATGGTTAATAATAACTTTACGGAAACTAGTTTAACCTTAGTTGATAATGACGTTACTAATGGCAAA
This sequence comes from uncultured Thioalkalispiraceae bacterium, assembly GCA_964403805.1. Taxonomy (GTDB): domain Bacteria; phylum Pseudomonadota; class Gammaproteobacteria; order UBA6429; family Thiohalophilaceae; genus CAYQUC01. Next base: position 1,870 of record CAYOHQ010000370.1, read on the forward strand.
AGTTATGTATACCGAGTAATAGCAGCCAACAGTGCAAATCGTGGCAATGAAAAATTTAGCTCAATTGTGACACCAAACAGTGCTACTGTTAGCATACCAATCTATACACCTCAACAAATAATAGCCAATATTTCACCTTTTAATATAGGAACCGCAATTGAAATTAGTGATGATGGCACTACGCTTGCTGTTGCTGCAGTACGGTGGTTTGAAACAGGTGAAGTTGTAATTTTACAAAAAAATAGAACGGGTGCCTGGAGTGATACTCCTGTTGCACGATTTTTTTCAGAAAATCCAAATAGTGATGATGCTTTTGGTCAAAATATTGCGTTAAGTCCCGATGGTAATACCTTAGCAATATCGGAAGCTTCTTATGACGCATGTGCAAATTGTCTTGATAAAGTCTCTATCTATCAACGTGATCAATCTGGTACTTGGAATACCACTACACCAACAATATTGGTTTCAGTGAAAAATAAAAAACCAAACTATCGCGGTGCCGACTTAGCATTTAGTCCGGACGGAAATACATTGGCACTCGGTGAATTATTTACTGGGGTACTTTATGGTAGAGTTCAATTATTTACTAAAGATGCTTCTGGTGCTTGGGGAACAACTGCAATTATCGAAAGAGCGGATGCAAAGGAGTTTGGACGCTTTATCACATTTAGTCCTGATAGCAAATCAATTGCAATTAGTCTTAAAATATTAGACCAAAAAGATGGTGATCGAGTTGTGTTATACACTAAAAATAATGATGGCACTTGGCCTTATAGCGCAACTTCAGAATTTAAATCAACTCGAACAAATTTGGGTGATAGTGGTTTTGGTAGTGCAGTTAATATTTCAAGAGATAATAGTGCAAATCCTATCATTAGTTATTCTCTTGGTGGAGCACCAATTAAATTTAGCCCAGATGGAAAAACTCTTGCAATAGGCGAGCAGGGAGCTGTCGTTAAAGGAATTTTGCTTGCAGGTAAAGTTAATTTATATTCACATGATGCCAATGGAGTTTGGAACACGACACCAAGCTATATTTTAACCTCTACAGTTGCAGAACAAGGAAATTTCTTTGGTGGGACCATTGCTTTTAGTCCTGATAGTACACGATTAGCAATTAGTGAAATTCGCGGAATTGAGAATGGCTTATTAAAAGAAGGTAAGGTTCAAATATTTGATCAAAGTTCAAATGGAGATTGGAAAAATAACGTTAAAGCGATACTACTACCTGGTGAGACTAATC
>CAYOHQ010000371.1:0-3110 GCA_964403805.1 uncultured Thioalkalispiraceae bacterium
TGGAATATCGATTTGAGGTGGAGATTACGGGGAGTAAGGCGACTAAATTGTCGGGGGCGTTGAATTTGACGAAAACAGTTACAATTGAGCTAGAAAAAAAATCGGGTGATGTATTAACAGAAGGTAAAGAATATGAACTTGAAGCTGCCGATAAGAAGACAATTAAATCAAAAGTGCAAAATGGAATAGTAACATTTAAAGATGTTGTTGTTGGCCCAATGAAAATTTACTCTTATAAGGGAGCTTAGTATGGCCATGCCAGCAAACAAGGTTGAAAGAATTTGTGTTTTTAAAACAAACTTGAACTGCACGGATACAGTAGAAAATTTTGAGCTTGAAGTATACCGATATGTCAAAACATTTATTTTTTATGTTCCGGGTACAACTGATCCTGTTAATATCAATTATGATAAAAAAGCAGATGCAAGCCAGGCATACTGGGATGACAATGCCGACTATGCTCAATTAGTAATGCAAATAAACCAATGGCCAAAATCAAGACGCGATATTGTAAAAATTTATCGAGACTTTCGTTGGAGTGGTGATAATAGCGAAGCTGAGCGAATTAAAGCGGGACAAATGCTTCATGATTTTATATTAGAAAAAACGAAATCATTTAATGATGTTCATAATCCAGTCGAAATTCATTTAATTGGCCACTCACATGGTGGTAATGTTATAAATGAATTCACTAAAATTGCTGCTGGTAATGCTTCGTTCCCAAAAACAGTGGAAGTTAAAACAATCGTCTACTTATCCGTACCCTTTTTTAAAAATCAAGCACAACTCGATACAACGGGTTTGCATAAAAAATGTAAAGTCTTAAATGTCTATAATGATTATGATTTTACACAACGATTTGTAGCTAATTTTTCAATGCATCAAATGCCGTTGTTAATTGAGAAACTGTCACATGATAAAGCGTTGAGTGATGCAATAGCAAAAATTAAAGACTGGCCTCGTTTAACTTTTATGGCGGCAGAGTTTTTGATGATCGATGATGAAAGTATTAATCCACTAAAAGGGGCTGCGGGTAAAGCCTTTTGGAATAATACGATTTCTGTTTTTGAAGATGTCCAAGTATTGTTTAATTCTATTCAAGAAATATTTATTCAAATTAATCGTGAAAAATCTGAATTTATTACATCAGGGATATTGGAAAGTATTACCAAAATAATTACAACTTTATCAGATGATATTAATCCGATAATCGGTAATTTAAATAAACGTATTAAAGCTTATGAAGATGGATTTATTGGAAATAGTTTTTCAATATCTAATTTAATTAGTGACGTAGCAAGTGGATTAATAGATTTATTATCAGATATCAATGGGTTTCTAGGTTTTTCGGAAAATCCGAATACAGGCTCACTCAAAAGTGACTTAATATCCCTACTAGACGAAATAATATTAAATCAAATAGTAACATTTGATAACACTTATGCTGATCCAACTCCTCAAATAAATGGAGCTTGTCCGCTGATACAAGAGTCCGTTACTCAAAATGATCCCTATGATAAATGCCCGGAAAGTGACGCCTATCATGAATGGATAGTGGAGATGGAACGTAATGAAACAGAATATGAAAATCTTGGAGCCGGAGGACAAAAAGGACCCGATGGCGCCAGACTTCGAGCAGAAATGATATTTAAAATGATAGCTCAAATTAACAGTGTGTACGGTATCATTGACGATGGTAAAAAATATTTAACGTATTTTAAACGGTTTTTGAACAAATCAGATTATTATGCAGTGGATGATCTCAATAAAACACTATCAGATCTACGGGTTCAATTAAAAATGCGCGATAGAAAAATAACCCACCAAAAAGATGTTGATAGTGGTAAAGGTTTAATGGAACAAAAAGGCAGTATCGGTTATTTAGCCGTGATATCGCATAGTATTAGTCGAACTCGCTTAACTAAACCCATTTTAGATGAATGGTTTGAACAGTTTTATTTATTAGGCAAGGTACCGAGGAAAAAGGTAATTTATTAGTATGCAGAAATTAACGTTTATATTAATTTTACTTGGATTTACTCAGATGGCTTATGCCGATCTTGATGCAAATGTAACAGATTGTAAAAATCCAACTAAAATTCAAAAACAAACATTTGATGCTTTTTTCGGAGTATTTAAAAAAAAATACGATAAAACTAAATGTCATTGGGTTATCTATGAGTTTAAAAAGGCAAAAGGAATTCACTTCGATCAATCAGAATTTACAATTGATTTTAAATACCTAAATGAATATGTAAATTTACAACAATTAAGTTTTTTTGGTATGGATATACTTAATTTTAGTGAAATTGAAAAACTCCATAAAATTAATGATTTATTGATAAGTAAAGCTCGATTAAATGAAATTGAAATTATTCAAAAATTAGAAGAATTAACTGAGCTTCAATTATTAAGAATGAATTTAACGAATATTGATTTTATTAATAACCTCTATAAGCTTAAAAAGTTAAAATTAAGTAACAATAAGATTACAGATATTTCACCATTAGCTGATTTAACTAAGATGACTAATTTAGACTTAAGCGTTAACGCTATATCTGATATATCTGCTATTCAAAACATGACATATCTTATTAATTTAAATTTAAGTTATAACCAAATTGAAGATATTCGTCCTTTAAGAGATAAAAATTATTTAACAGATTTGGATCTTACAAAAAATAAAATTAGTAACATCTCCGTATTGCATAATTTAGTTAATATAGAAAATCTATATTTACGAAATAATCAAAAATTAGTTGATTTAAAACCACTTGGGAACTTAATTAAAATTAAAAAATTAAACTTAGCTAAAAATGAAATTGTTAACGTTACTCCACTTAAAAATTTATCAAACTTAGTTAGTCTCGATATATCCCGAAATAAAATAACTGATTTATCATCATTATCTGGCATGAGCAAGATACAATCATTTCATACACAAGGAAATCAATTAAAAGATTGTTCTCCCAAAAAACCAAAGGATTTGAGGGAAGGTAAGCAGTGTATGTAAATTATTTCAAATAGAAGTAACCCACCAAAAAGATATTGATAGTGCATCAAGGGGTCAGTTTCGTTGAAATATTTAATAAATTAAAAAATAAAATTTG
>CAYOHQ010000372.1:0-3109 GCA_964403805.1 uncultured Thioalkalispiraceae bacterium
ATATTAAAGGATATGTTTCAGTCATAGTGTAATTAAAGCTTATTTTTGCAGCAATTGCCTATTATTAGTGTTATTAATTGGTTTAGTTCTGCTCTTCGAGCATTCTTTTTACAGGTCCAAATGTTAATCGGTGTATTTCGGTTATACCCAATTCACTCAAAGCGGCAATATGTTGCTTGGTTGGATAACCTTTATGTTTGGCCAGTCCATACCCGGGGTATATTTTGTCGTATTGTTTCATTTCATTATCGCGCGACACTTTGGCAATAATTGAGGCCGCACTGATGCATTCGACACTGGCATCGCCCTTTATGATAGCCTCAGAGGGACACAGTAAATCAGGGCAACGATTACCATCTACCTGTGCAAAGTCTGCAGACGGTTTAAGTTGATGTACTGCCCTTTTCATAGCCAATAGACTGGCTTGCAGGATATTAATATCATCAATTTCTTCGACTTCAGCACGTCCGATAGCCCACGATATGGCTTTTTTTCGAATTTCGTCAGCCAGAAATTCACGTTTTTTCTCGGTTAGCACTTTTGAGTCCATTAAGCCTTCAATTGGCCGCTCTGGATCAAGAATTACCGCTGCGGCAACCACCGGACCGGCTAATGGGCCACGTCCTACCTCATCAACTCCGGCAATATGTTTGTAATTGTGCAATTTAGGCATAACTCACCACTGTATAATCATTCATCAATCTATTAAATACAAGCCAACAAATCACGTTTTACTCTAAATGCAGATTAACAAGATATTGTCCAAAGTGCTAATTTTCACTTTCAATGATGATATTTGATACAATAGCCACTAATTCATATAGGCTTAATAAAATATGCAAACTATAAAAACCGCTGTTGTTGGTGTTGGATATCTTGGAAAATTTCATGCTGAAAAATACAATACAATTCCAAATAGTGAGTTAGTCGCAGTCGTTGATGAAAATACTGAAGTTGCAAAGGAAATTGCAACAAAATTGGGTGTACAGGGCTTAACGGACTATACCGAATTAAAAGATAAAGTCGATGCCGTTAGCATTGTTGTTCCAACTCAATTACATTACGACACAGCAAAGTTTTTTCTTAAAAATGGTGTTCATGTTTTACTGGAAAAACCAATAACAACGACAGTTGAACAAGCAACCGAACTGGTTGAGATTGCCAATAACAATAAACTCATTTTTCAAGTAGGTCATTTAGAACGGTTTAACCCGGCCATTCTGGCATTAAAAGATATCATTAATACCCCGTTATTTATTGAATCACATCGAGTCGCACCGTTTAATCCCCGTGGCGCTGATGTTAACGTGATTTTAGACTTAATGATTCACGATATCGATATTATTATGAATATGGTGAATTCTAAAGTAACACACATTGATGCCAACGGTGTGAAAGTGTTATCGAATGATATTGATATCGCAAATACCCGATTACAATTTGAAAGTGGTTGCGTTGCCAATGTTACCGCTAGTCGTGCCGGTTTGAAATCAGAACGTAAGATGCGCCTGTTTCAACACGATGCTTATATCGCTATCGATTTTCAAAATAAAAAATTAGGTGTTCATCGAAAAGGTGAAGGTGAAATGCATCCCGGTGTTTCTAATATTGACAGTGAAGAACAAACTTTTGAACAAGGCGATGCTCTTTTTAGTGAAATCGAATCATTCCTGAATGCAATAACGAATAAAACTGCTCCGGTGGTGAGTGGTGAAGATGGTCGATTGGCATTAGAAACAGCACTAAAAATTACTGAATTATTAAAAAAGAATAGTTAATTAAACAAAATTTAAAAGGACTAAATCCATGATCCCAATGGTTGATCTTAAAACTCAATACAACACTTTAAAACCTGAAATAGATAAAAATATTTTAGCTGCACTCGGTAATGCCCAGTTTATTTTAGGGCCTAACGTTAAAGACTTTGAACTTGAATCTGCTAAATATTTAGGTGTTAAGCATGCAATTAGCTGTGCATCTGGAACCGATGCCTTGCACCTTGCGCTTGTTGCTGTAGGAATTGGAGAAGGTGATGAAGTGATCACAACCTCATTTACCTTTATCGCGACTGCAGAAGCCATTTGCTATGTAGGTGCGACACCAGTATTTGTTGATGTGCTACCCGATTCGTTTAATATTGATCCTGATTGTATCGAAGCGGCTATCAGCAGTAAAACAAAAGCAATAATTCCCGTCCACATTTTTGGCCAACCAGCCAATATGGATGCCATCCTGAAAATTGCAAATAGTAACTCACTAAAAGTAATAGAAGACTGTGCTCAATCATTTGGCGCAGATATTAAGGGTGAAATGACTGGTGGTATTGGTTTAGCCGGTTGTCATAGTTTTTTCCCGAGTAAAAATCTGGGCTGTTACGGTGACGGTGGTATGGTTACAACCAATGATGATGATATCGCCGGTAAATTATTAACTCTGCGAAACCATGGTAGTAATGTTCGTTACCATCACGATATTATTGGTTATAATAGTCGTCTTGATGAATTACAAGCGGTGATTCTTCGCACTAAACTTAAAAACATTTCATCTTACAATGAAAATAGACGGCGAGTTGGTTTATTGTATAGTGAATTATTAAAAGACTATGTCCAACCACCTGTTGAAGATGGGATTGGTACACACGTGTATCATCAATACACTTTATTAACGGATAAACGTGATAAAATAATGGATGCGTTATCAAAAAATAATATAGCATCAGCAGTTTATTATCCTATTCCGCTACATCAGCAAAATGTATTTAAAGCTGTTTGTACAGATGTTAAATTACCGGTTACAGAAAACATTGTATCTCAATGTATGTCTCTACCAGTATTCCCGGAATTATCAAATGAACAAATTAAATCCATTGTCGCCATAATCGGGGGATGCTTTTAATTAAATGAACAAAAGTGTCATGATTATTGCCGGTGAAGCATCAGGTGATTTACATGGTGCTCAGTTAGTGCGTCAAGTAAAAAAACTGGATAATGAAATAGATTTTTTTGGTATTGGTGGCATTAACATGAGAGCCGCTGGTGTTAACATAAAAATCGATTCTGCAAAGTTGGCTGTTATAGGCCTGGTTGAAGTCATAAAACATTATCGGGAA
>CAYOHQ010000373.1:0-3096 GCA_964403805.1 uncultured Thioalkalispiraceae bacterium
TTACTTGCCTTCGTTGGCGGTGTTGGTGGTATCGTAATTGCGGAACGCGTTTCGTTGCTTGTTAAAAAATGCGCCTTTATTGATCACGGTAAAATGGGGGGCACCTGCGTTAATGTCGGTTGTGTACCTAAAAAAATTATGTGGAATGCAGCCAGCGTCGCTCATGTGTTGGATGATGCCAAAGGTTATGGTTTTAATGTTAGCTATGGCGGCTTGGACTGGAGCAGATTGGTTGAAGGACGAGAAAAATACATTACCGGTATTACCGATTGGTATGGCACTTATTTAAAAGACAATGACATTGATGACATTCGCGGTCATGCAAAATTTATCGATGCTCATACTATTGAGGTGGATGGTACGCGCTATACCGCTGATCATATTGCTATCGCCACCGGCGGATTCCCAACAGTGCCTGATAATATTCCCGGTGCCGAATTGGGAATGACGTCTGATGGCTTTTTTGCTTTAACCGAACAACCCAAACGCGTTGCCGTGGTAGGTGCCGGTTATATCGCAGTAGAACTCGCTGGCTTGCTAAATGCTCTGGGTAGTGAAGTTAGTTTGTTATTACGTAAGGATAATTTTCTGCGCAGCTTCGATTGCACTATCCGGGATGTTTTAATGGAAGAAATGCTAGCTAGCGGTATTAACATTATGCCTCGAATCGATATCGATCATCTGGAAAAAGATCCCTACGGCAAATTAATTATTCAATGTCAAAGCGGTGTCGTGTTAGAAGATGTCGATGCGCTCATCTGGGCGATTGGCCGCACACCCGCAACTGCGGATATTAATGTTCAAGCTACCGGTGTTAATATCGAAGCCAATGGCATCATCCCTACGGATGAGTTTCAAAATACCAATGTTGAAAATATTTATGCACTGGGTGACATCACAGGTCGTGCTCCATTAACACCAGTTGCTATTGCAGCAGCAAGACGATTAGGTGATCGTTTATTTAACAATCAACCGGATCGCAAACTCGATTACGACAATATCCCAACCGTGGTATTTAGCCACCCTCCGATTGGCACTGTCGGTATGACAGAAGAGCAAGCTCGAAAAATTCACGGTGATGCAGTTAAAGTCTATAGTTCTAATTTTACCAACATGTATCACGCCTTAACAGAACACCAACCAAAAACGTCAATGAAATTAATCACTGTAGGCCCTCAGGAAAAAATTGTCGGTTGCCACGTTATCGGTTTAGGTGCTGATGAAATGTTACAAGGTTTTGCAGTAGCAATGAAAATGGGGGCGACAAAAGCCGATTTTGATAATACCGTTGCAATACATCCATCGAGTGCAGAAGAATTTGTGACCATGCGCTAATATTATTGCAGCTAAATTCAAGCTATTATTACACTATGGCCATACGAAACTACCAACAACACTCCCCGAAACTTGGTGATAATGTTTATATTGATCCAGAAGCCTGTGTTATTGGTGATGTTGAAATCGGAGCCGATAGTTCAGTGTGGCCGATGACGGTAATACGCGGTGACGTCAATTCCATTCGCATTGGTGAGCGTTGCAATATTCAGGATAATTCAGTGTTACACGTAACCCATGATGGGCCTTATGTTCCCGGTGGTAACGGCCTAAGTTTAGGTGACGATATTACCATTGGCCATCGTGTTATCTTGCACGGATGTATACTCCACGATTTTTGTTTGATAGGTATGGGCGCCACTGTTATGGATGGTGCTGTTGTTGAACAAGATGTCATTGTGGGCGCAGGCAGTTTGGTTACACCAAATAAACAATTAAAAAGTGGTTTCTTATATACCGGTTGTCCAGTACGGCAAAGTCGAGCATTAACAGCTGATGAAATTGAATCACTGCGTTATTCATCAACGCATTATGTTCGGCTTAAAAATACGTATTTAAAACAATAAAAATCTATCTGTTTCCTAATAAGCCTTAAATACCTTTATTTATATCCGCCTTTATTAGCTCCAGAAGTACATTTTCGTATCAAAATGTGACCCATTTCATTCATGAAATGCCTAAATCCGACGCTAATTAGATAATAGTGTTTAATGGGGCTTAAATGAATTTTTACAAATGTTCAAAAATAGTAATATTGCTTACCACAGGTGTTTTATTAGCTTGTGCACCCGATCAACCTGCAAACACCAAAACAACGCAAACACAAAATACTACACAAGGATTAAAGGTCTATGTTGATCCCGTCACGGGAGAATTTTTGGGAGTACCACCACCTGAATCATCTTCATTAGATAATCAAAAAACCAAACAAAATACCGATAACAGTAATTTATCGACAACACAAACAAACAAAATCACTAGCGAACAAAAAGAGTCAAGCACGCCCGGTGGTGGTACCTATATTGAAATGCCAGCACCGTAATTAATATTTAAAATATATGATGTTTATGTATCTGTTTATGCCAATTAAAAAACTGCAATTAAAACTATTTTTGATTTTTAGTATTGCAAGTCTATTACTATTTTCATCTCCTGCTTATGCAACTGCTACCATTACCATTGTTAATGCCGACGGTGCAGGTGAAGGATTTAACGACACAACAGCCTTTACTGCCGTTGCAGGTAATAGTGCAGCCACATTAGGCCAGGCCAGACTTAATGCACTGCAACACGCAGCTAATTTATTAGGCAGTATTATAACCAGCACCATCGAAATAAAAATCAGTGCTCAATTTAACGCTCTCGGTGGTAGTGCATCTTCAGCAACGTTAGCCGGTGCGGGAACTGCATTCGTTAACCGCGATTTTACCAATGCGCCAGTTGCAAATACCTGGTATCCAATTGCACTAGCTGAAAAATTGTCGGGTGCCAATATAGTAACTGGTTCAGGAACTCAAGAATTAAACATGACTGTTAATAGTGATATTGACGGTGATACGGTGCTGTTAACCAAACACTGGTATTATGGTTTCGATAGCGCACCCGGCACCGATGTTGATTTTATTACCGTTGCGATGCATGAAATAATTCATGGCTTGGGGTTTTCCAGTTTAGTAACGGTATCAACTGGCGCTAGATTTTCAGGGCTCAATGATACATTTATGCTAAACCTGGGACACCATGGCGCCACTCCTGCAGATT
>CAYOHQ010000374.1:0-3094 GCA_964403805.1 uncultured Thioalkalispiraceae bacterium
CTATTTGTTAAAAATATTTCATCAGCCTCTAATAATAAAGTATAAGGGATATCTTGAATGTCGACCTGAACCCCATTTTCAAATAATTTTTTAATTACATGTTCACGCATTACCCCGGCAACCCCGGATTTATCCAACTTTGGTGTTAATATTTTATTATCTATTACAATAAAAATATTACTACTAGTGGCTTCAATAACATTTTGTTTAGAATCACACAATATGCCTTCCAGAAATTCAGTATCAGCAAGTTCCATTTTAGCCATAATATTTTCGAGCCGATTTAGGTGTTTCATCCCAGCTAATACCGGCTGACATGATAATTCAAGCTCACATTTTTTTACCGGAATGCCATCATTCCAATTTTCACTAACATAATCTGGCCAGGGGTAATGAAGTATTAAATATCTTGCGTTGATTTTTTCTGGAGCTGAATAGCCCCTTCCACCACAACCACGGGTAACAATGACTTTTATGATTCCTTTAGTAACGCTTTTCGCTTGTTGTTCAATTTCTATTTCCAATTTAGTGAAATCAATATTGCTGAGTTTTATTCGTGAGCAACCCTCGATTAATCTTTGCATATGTTCATCGAGTAATTCAGCCACACCCACCTTTACTGCAATTGTTTCAAATAAACCGTCACCATAGTGCAAACCACGATCAAATTGCAGTTGTGCTGAATCAAATAAACTGTCATTCAATTGAGTTTTCATGATATGGCCTCAAGTAAGCCTTTAGCTTTGTTTCGAGTTTCTTGTAATTCATTTTTTATGTCTGAGTCATTGACGATTCCAGCCCCTGCTTTAAAAGTTATCTTTGAGTTAGTCTGTTCTATTGTTCGAATTAAAATATTTAAATCCATGTTGCCATTATTATCTAAATATCCCATAGAACCAGTGTAAGAGTTTCGAGCATTATTTTCCAATTCATGGATGATTTCCATGCACCTTACTTTTGGGCAACCGGTAATACTGCCCCCGGGGAAAACTGCTCTAATGATATCACCCGGACTGACATCATCTTTTAATTTACCTTTTATGTTTGATACTATATGGTGAACATGCTGCAATGACTCCAGCACCATCATTTCATTTACCTCGACCGAACCTGATTTACAAACTCTTCCCAGATCATTTCGCTCCATATCAACTAACATGACATGCTCGGATTTTTCTTTGGGGTTATTTAACAAGGTCTCAGCTAACATGGCGTCTTCGTCAGCATTATTAGAACGCATTATTGTTCCTGCAATAGGACGAGTTTCAATAACACCATTTTTTACTTGAATAAGGCGTTCTGGGGAAGAGCTGATAATACTTAAACTATCAAATTTTGCTATCCCTGAAAAAGATGCCGGATTAGTTTCTCGAAGTTTATTATAAAGCTCAGCAGAATTTATATTTTTTGAATCAGGGATACCCCATTCACGAGACAAATTTGATTGAAAAATATCGCCATCATAAATATATTTTTTTGCTTTTTTTATGCGTTCCACAAAATATTCAGGTGACTCTTCTTTAACCTTATGATTGAAATTAATTTTATCTTTAACAATAAACAAAGAATTACTGTTTTTAAAGTCTTGAACTAAATCAGGTAAATATTTCTTAAATTTATTTTCTACTATAAGATGGGTAACTGTATTTTTACGATCATAAATCATAGCTGCTGGGATTCGTGTTGCTACTGCAATATTCATATCAGTGACTAAATTATGCGTTTTTACAGTTTCTTCTATTTGACCTAATAATTCATAGGCTAAATACAAAAACCATCCACCGGAAAACGGTAATTCTGCATAGCAGTTTATTTCTGTATCAAAACTATTTTCTTGCCAGAGTTCATTGAGCCCAGCTAAAAAATCATTTTGATGAAAAGCTTTATTATCTAAATATAACTTAAAATTATTCTTTAAAACCAGTTTCTGTTGTGGAAAGGCGAATAAAATATCAAAACGAGAGTTATCATTTTGAGTTGAGGTGCTTTGTAATAAAAATGGGTAACGTTTAGCATTTGATGAATGCAGTGATAATAAATCCGAGCTACCCTGATAACTTTCAATTGTAACTTTATTATTCGTTAATGAATTATTAAAGCCACTAAATTGAGTATTCGTTGGTGGCATAATCGCACTCTAATCTGTAAATTTTTCCAATATCAATGTACCATTTGTTCCACCAAAACCAAATGAATTAGAAAGCGCAACATCAATTTTAATTTCTCGAGCGCCATCAGATACAAAATCAAGATCACAATCCGGGTCCTGATTCTGTATATTAATCGTTGGTGGTGCAACTTGATCTTGAATTGCTAGCGCTGTGAATATTGCTTCTAAGCCTCCAGCTGCTCCCAGTAAATGACCTGTCATTGATTTAGTTGAACTAATGGCCAGTTTGGCGGCATGTGAACCAAATGCATTTTTCATTGCATGTACTTCAGCGATATCACCTGCCGGTGTTGATGTGCCGTGTGCATTAATGTAGCTCACTGCATCAGGTGCTTTTTTAGCATTGTGTAATGCCAGTTCCATGCACCGTTTTGCACCATCGCCATCTTTAGTTGGTGAAGTCATGTGATAGGCATCACCACTCATGCCATAACCGGTTACTTCGGCATATATTTTTGCACCACGCGCTTTTGCGTGTTCGAGCTCTTCTAGAATAACTACCCCTGCTCCATCACTTAATACGAATCCATCGCGGTCAACATCCCAGGGTCGGCTAGCTGTTTCTGGATCATCATTTCGAGTTGATAAGGCACGAGCAGCACTAAAGCCACCAAGGCCAGTTGGCGAGGTTGCCATTTCAGCACCGCCGGCAAACATGACATCCGCATCACCGTATTCGATAATTCGGGCAGCATCGCCAATACTATGCGTTGCCGTTGCACAAGCAGTAGAAATTGCGATGTTTGGTCCTTTTAAACCAAATATAATGGATACATTTCCCGACACCATATTGATGATGTTAGCAGGAACAAAAAATGGTGATATTTTTCGTGGTCCAGATTCAAGATAGGCTTTGTTACCTTTTTCGATCCCCGGTAACCCACCAATACCCGATCCAATCGCAACACCAATACGATTAGCATT
>CAYOHQ010000375.1:0-3082 GCA_964403805.1 uncultured Thioalkalispiraceae bacterium
ATGCCATCATTTTGGAGAAATTAAATCGATATAATTCAAAATTTTGAATCCATGCTGCAATCGGGTCAGGATAATGCGTTATTACGTTTTGGTCTGGGTCAAGCTTATCTAAAAGAAGATCAATATGATCAAGCTGTTACCCATCTAAAACAAGCCACGCAACACGATCCGAATTATTCGGCTGCATGGAAATTACTCGGCAAAGCATATGCTAAACTTCAAGATACCCATAATGCAATCACCAGTTTTGAAGCAGGAATAGCGATAGCTGAAAAAAAAGGTGATAAACAAGCTGCAAAAGAAATGCACGTATTTCTAAAACGACTACGAAAGTGATTAAATTTTATTATGAAAAATAATTATAAACACATCCTGTTGATATTAACCCTAATGTTATTTTCGGCATGCTCTACATTCGATGGTAAATTTGAGGAAACAAAACAAATAAATCTTGCACCGTTTTCTGAAAATGTCGCTGTGATGGCCAATGAGATTCAATACGGTTTTGATAATATACGCACACTTCACTCTAAGTGGTATTTTGATTTAAATTCCCAAAAAATGAAACGATTGTTAAACCTTGAAAAGCTGGTTACCGAAGAAATACATTTTATTGTCGAATACTCATCTCAAATTGTTTATTTATCTGAATCCAATAAACCCATGATCGAAAAAACCACTACATTGGCTCGCTATGTAAAAAAAATGTATACTCGATATCAAAATTCAAAAACATTAGTACTCACCGAAAATCAAAAAGCCAGCTATATTGAAAACATTAAAAAACAGGATAAATTTTTACCTGCCCTGCAAGCAACACAACCTTTTATTAATGAACTGGCGCGTTATTCAAATCGCTTACTGGATCAATTAAAAAAAGCTGAAAAAGATGTTGCCTTCTTTCATTACGCCAAAATAGATACAGAAAATAAACACCTAAAAGGCTTAATTCAATCTTTAGACAGGAATGAAGAAGAAATATCAAATGCGATTGTATTATTAAATAATTATGAGAGTGGTAATAAAAATGCTTTCAATGATCTTAAAAATTCTAAAATTTTACTGGAACAATCACTAATTCAAACTAAAACAAGTCTTAGCAAAAATCAAATTGGATTGCTCAAAAAACATTTATTGAATAAATTAACTGAAAACACAAATTATTTTAAACAAGTAGAACCCGCCTATAATCGTTATATACTCGCTCAAAAAGAATTATTACGTTTAGTAACCGAACATGATGCTGAAATTCGAAAAACACGTTTGGTTTTTATCACTTTTGCAAGCGCACACCGAAAAATGGCCTCTGGTGTAGTAAAACCTGCAGAATGGTTTGATATTAAAGAAGCGCCAAAATTATTACTTAAACTGTTACCGATTTAATTAGTATCTGTTTTACCTAAATTATATGCTTCCATCAGAGCATTATTTAAATCTGGATGCTGCTCTAAATCCTTTATAGCCATGTATTTCTCTGCAATAGTGGCTAGTTTATTTACTATTTTTTTCTGTTGCCAGGCAGATACAAAATTTTCAATATCGAGCTCACCATTAACAATATAGTTTGCAACGAGTCCATAAGCTCCGCTGTATTTTATTATTTCAGACTGCATCATTTCGTATTCATAGGAATAATGATCAATTTTGTTGTATGAAGAAATTAATGCATGAAGATTGGGAAAGCTACCACTAATTTGTAGATGTTCATTTAAGTCTATAGTAATTGATGGTGACAATTTTTCACCTTTAAAATAAAATTCTATTGTTGCGGTAACAATATTTTTCATGGCATTATTTTTTTACGAATTTTGTCAATATTACAATCTGTTGGCCATTAACTCGACCTTCAATATGTTCCGGATTATCAGAAACTAATGAAATTCCTCTTACTGCTGTGCCCCTCTTTGCAGTAAAACCAGCACCCTTAACAACCAGATCTTTAATCAAAGTAACGGTATCTCCAGCTTCAAGAATATTACCATTACTATCTTTGTGAACAACACTATCTTCTTCTGAAACACCATCACCGCCAGCTTTCGCCCATGATAATGTCGTGTCGTCTAAATATAGCATATCAATCAAATCCTGTGGCCAAGCTTCTGAGCTTAAACGCGTTAACATACGCCACGCCATTACCTGTACAGCTGGAATTTGACTCCACATACTGTCGTTTAAACAACGCCAATGATTAACATCAACTTTCTCAGGATTTTCTATTTGCTCAACGCAAGTTTCACAAGCCAATAAACACGTATCGACACCGCCATCTGAATCGGGTGGTATTTGATAAACGATTAATTTTTCGGTAGCGCTACATAACTCACATTTTGATTCGCTACGTTCGTGTAATGCTTTTTCTGTATTCATTTTGTCACTGCTCACGCTAGTTCATTTAAATTAATGAATTATAGATTATAGCGTTAGGCTTGTGCGTAATTTTTTTAATCAATAGAGCAAATAGCGAAAAACAATACATGAATGGAATCATTACACTGAGGTATTTAGATAATAAAATTTGGCTAATATAAAATTATTCTTATTTTCTTACTATTCGTAAACTTCAATTCGATTGTAATTATCAACACTATGACTCGATTCAATTAATGTTAACACCCCACCCACTTCTTCGAGTCTACCGTAGGGTGTCTCCCAACTATAACCACCTGGAATAGGGCTGGATTCACCAAGTTCTGCGTGTTCAATTCCATAATTAACTGCATCAACACTGAATTGTAAATTTGAATAAAATGCATTTGTATTGCGTTTTTCAATGAATAATTCTAAATTGTGTTTTTTCATAACACGCTCCTCCCTGTTTCTTCTGTTAGGAATTACCAGTATAAAGTAACATTTAAAATAAAATAGGTAATTATTTACAATAATAATGTAATTTATTCTCTACGTTGCACTCATACTTTCGTTATTAATTTAAAATTCTTTGTCATTTACAATTTTGTATCACTGTATAATTTTATTACCATCAAATTTATAGCTTGTTTCTATCACTTCTCCTTTTTTGTTCTGTGGTCACTGCTGTCTTTATCAAAGTAAATTTTAAATTTAGTGAAATTGAATTTAATTC
>CAYOHQ010000376.1:0-3075 GCA_964403805.1 uncultured Thioalkalispiraceae bacterium
AATTAAACTCCGGTGCCTGCACTGGGCCTCAATGGCTGGACATTAATACTAAATTAATAGAATCAATCAATCCCGCCACCGGGAAATTAATTGCTTCTGTTTCATGTGCCACACAAGCTGATTATGAAACACTATTAAAGCACAGCCAAGCGGCGCAACAATTTTGGCGTACTCAACCTGCCCCGCTTCGTGGTGAATTTATTCGAAATATAGCAAATGAATTAAGATTACACAAAGACGAGCTTGGTTCTCTTATTGCGCTTGAAATGGGAAAGGTAAAACAGGAAGGTGATGGTGAAGTTCAGGAAATGATTGATATTGCCGATTTTGCTGTCGGACAATCGCGTATGCTGTATGGCAAAACAATGCATTCTGAACGACCTAGGCACAGAATGTATGAACAATGGCATCCACTCGGGATTGTGGGTGTTATTTCGGCTTTTAACTTCCCGATGGCTGTTTGGGCATGGAATGCATTTATTGCCTGTATTTGTGGCAATACGGTCATTTGGAAACCTTCGTCTCAAGTACCTTTGTGCGCCGTTGCGGTTCAACATATTTGTAGTAAAGTTATGCAAGATATGGGCTATGACAGTTTGTTTTCTTTGTACATTACTAATGATAATAAAGATGCTGAACTTTTTGTTGCTGATAAACGTATCAATTTAATTTCATTTACGGGATCAACTAAAACCGGGCGTAAAGTTAATGCTATTGTCGCTAATCGTTTGGGACGCAGCTTATTGGAATTAAGTGGCAATAATGCCATCGTTCTCGATGAGACTGCAGATTTGAAATTGGCTATTCCGGCTATTGTGTTTGGTGCAGCAGGAACGAGTGGCCAACGCTGTACCTCAACTCGTCGATTATTTATTCATTCCAGTATTTATCCATCGGTAGTTAAAAAATTAATCGCTGCATACCAACAGATACGAATTGGTAATCCACTTGATAAAAATATATTAATGGGGCCACTTATTAATAAATCGGCAGTAGATAAATTTACAGAAACTATTTCAAATATAAAAAAAGAAAATGGTGAAGTATTGTATGGCGGTAATGCACTTGATCAAAATGGCTTTTATGTTGAGCCAACAATTGTCGCAATTACTCACGATGCTAGTCCAGTGTTACAAGAAACCTTTGCACCAATACTCTATGTTATCCCTTATCAAGGAATGGATGATGCCATTGAAATGCACAATAAAGTAGCGCATGGTTTATCATCAGCGGTATTTACCAATAATATAAAAACAGCCGAATTATTTTTATCTGCAACTGGAAGTGATTGCGGTATTGCAAATGTCAATATTGGTACTTCCGGTGCTGAAATTGGTGGCGCCTTTGGTGGAGAAAAAGACACCGGTGGCGGCCGTGAAGCCGGCTCCGATAGTTGGAAACAATATATGCGTCGTCAAACCAACACCATCAACTGGGGTAATGACTTACCATTAGCCCAGGGTATTAAATTTGATTTGTAAATTTAATTTAAAGCAAGTTCTATATTAATATTCTTTTTGCTTATTTCGACATTACTTAATGTCATTTTATTCAATTCACCTTTAAACTGTTTACCTTTCAATTTATAGATAGGGTGTTGATTCAGTTTTTGTTGTAAAACTGGAACTAGCGATTTTTCTAATTTTGCTATATCTGAACTTTTTATATTTTTTGCATTTAAAATTCTCAATTTTATTTTATTAATCGTAATATTTTTTGACCTTGGTGAATAATTTAGTGAGCCTGATAATGTAACTTTACCCTTATAAGCTGGTTGATAAACAGTTCGGTTTGCCCTTCTTTTTTTCACTGCTATATTTAAATCAAGAACGATAGCAACATACTCCCAACCTTCTTTTAAAATAACTTTTGGGTTCTTTAAGAGCATTTTCACACGAACATTAGAATGAGTTACTGGAAATGAACTATTTACAGAACGCTGTATCTGTTTAGAACTTATCTGAACAGATTTATTACTTGAAATAATACTTGTGCCGTTACTGCCAATAGTACTAAACACTAAAACCAACAGCAGCGTAATTGCTGCCGCTACTACGCCGTATTGAACTTGTTTATTAGTCATAATAATCTCTCCCCAGTCATGAATTAAAAGCAACTAACATTTTTAACAATAAATTTATTTTTAACACTAAAAAAATTGTGTTTTTTCAAGAGCTAACCGTATAATGTGCCATACGAATTTAATTAAAGCCTATTACAAGTTTATGTACTGTGCTTTACTTAGTAGTATTAAAGTTAAATTTGAGTTATATAATAATGATGTATAAATAATAACCGTATTTACGTGTGAAATCCATAAGCATGTATAAAAATCGAACAAAATAAAATGATAAATATATCAAGCATTAAGTTATCGACTCTAGCTCTGCTAGCTCTGCTAACACTGGTTACTTTGTTTTTTCCGGGTTATGCAAGACTAGACGAAACTTCAAAGAACAAAGAAGCTAAGTTTGATTCTAATTATCCTACTCTAACGGATGATCAAGCAGCAATGACTGCCGAAGAATTATTAAACGATCCCGATTTACTCAAACCATTAATAAAAGATGGCGATAAAAATTATAACGAATCAGAAGCATCGTCATTAGACGATGATGAAGAATATTCAGCTCCGGAAGAAATTAATTTTGATGATGATTATAATATTCCCGAGTTTGCACAAAATTTTCTTGATTCATCCAATTCAGAATACTACCCACCTACTGGTAAACTTTTTGGGTTCATGCGTCGACATTTGTTGCAGCGTGGTGATTCACCTAAACCATGGACAGTTACTGATGACTTTAATGGCGATGAAAAATCAGACTGGGCAGCATTAATGGTTAACAAAGACAAACAACTTGATGTTATTGTAATCTACTCAGAAGATGATAAATATCGACTGGAAGTATTATATGAAGATGCCGGAATTGATAATGACTCAATCAAAATTGAGTTGAGTCAGGAAAAGACTGGTAAAAAAGTTGGCGCAGCAATTAAAGATAAACCCGGCCAATACCGAACAGCTACTCTTGAATTCCCCGGTATTAATATTATGCATTACACTAAATCGAG
>CAYOHQ010000377.1:0-3074 GCA_964403805.1 uncultured Thioalkalispiraceae bacterium
TGGTGGTTTTTTTTTTTTTCTACTATCTATAAATACTGCTGTTTTATTCACAGTGTTACTCTCTGATTTTTGTGACCGTTTAAGAGATTGAATAACACACGGACACATGCTGGCATTCCCAAACTTATTGGGCTGCTTTAGCAAACTGTGAATTGACTGTTGTGTAACGTGCATTTATATCTCCATTAATTTCCGCAAAGTATAATACTTTATTTCAAGAAAGCAAGATTTATTTTCAAGTTTCTTGTATTATAAAACCATGTAAATGTTTCAGGATGTATCACTATGGCAGACAATAAAAAACCATCGGCAATACAAATTGGTCAACGTATAAAACAAGCCAGGAAAATGGCTGGTTTTGATACAGCAGCGCAACTGCTCGATAAAATTCCAGACTGGGGAACAGGAAGATTAGGTAACTATGAAGCAGGGATATCCCTGCCCTCACCGGATGATGTCAAGATAATCTCAACCGTAACAGACTCATCACCTTGTTGGATCATGTTTGGACTAGGACCGATTCGATCAACGGGTAGAGATATTCAAGCCATTCGCCACCAAAACATTGAATACATATATGATAGCTGTAAATCTCAAAGAGGAGCGCTAACGAAATTTTTAAAAGCCGTTGGTTACTCCAAATTAAAAATGGAGGAATTTATTAATAACCCATTTAAAAGTATACCTGACAAACTATCGCGAAAATCTGAAAAATTTGCTAATAAAACCCGTGGCTGGTTAGATGAACAGCATGTTGAATCTGATCCGGTTTGTGCTGCCTTTCCAGAAGACATGAGACAGATAATGGAGATATTTTCTAACTTATCTGAAGATAAGCGGAAAAAATTATTACAGATAGCAAATATTTTGATATGAATATTTTATAGTTGAGACCTTTGCACTTCTTTATTTAACAAAATCACATAAAATTAGCTGAAAATAATTAAAAATACTATTTCTACCTTATTCTAAATGAGTACAAACAATGGAACTGTTTTCATTAAATTTAAAAAATCCAAATCCAGTTTTTATTTTTTTACTGATATTTCAATCTATTTTTTTAGTCGCTTGTAATATTGAAAGTAAATCAGTTCAAGAAGAGCCTGAATCCTGGAGTGTAACTTTAATTTATTCTGGAGGCATTACAGGAAGAGAAGAGAAAATAATGCTTCAAAACGATGGACGTATGCAATTTGTCAATTTAATTCAAAATACAACAAGTAACTTTAAAATCAATGATAATAATGAACTTAATTTAATTAAATCTCTTATCAATTCAGCTCATAAATCAGATAAAAATGTCATTAATCAATCTGATAATATAAATATAAGATGTAATGATTGCCTGATTACAACAATATCATACACAATTAATGCAGTTAATTATGTTCTTGATAAAAAAAATAAGACAAACGGTAAATTAATTTTTAATGAACTTCAAATTAAATTAAATAAATTACTTACTATACAAATTAATAATAAAAAATCATAATTAAATCTGGAGAAATAGTGTGAAAGGAATCAAATTAGTAGTTTTTTTATGCTGTGCTTTTTTAACCTTTCAAGTACATAGCGCAAACTCAAATAAATCCTCGTCAGCTACATATTTGATAAACATCGATGAAACAAATGGTAATACTTCCTTTTTTACAGGTTCCAACCATTCTACATTGAGTATAAATAATTTAGGTCAACAGCCCTTAGATCGAGCAATTATAAATCAATTTGCAGGTAAATTCGGTATTAATGGATCAGAACAAGAACTAAGAACGTTAAAACAAACAGTAAATAAAAATAACCTGTCTAATATCCGATATCAGCAATTTTATAAAAATTTACCAGTTATTGGTGGTCAACTAGTTGCAAATGTTAATAACTTAAATCAATTAAGCTCATTATCCGGAGAAACGTCACCCTATTTAAATTTAAGTATTAACCCAGTATTTACTGCTAATGATGCAACTCAAATCGCCATTAAACTGGTTTCTGACAAGTATCACATTAATTCAGAAGAACTTAAGAGTACTATTCCAGTTCTGTCGATTTATGATTCAAAATTAATAGGACCTGAAAAATTTCCTGCGACACTTGTTTGGCAAACTGAAGTGACTGCTGGAAACAGCAAACCTATCCGAGAATATGTATTAATTGATGCTAACAACGGTATAGTACATCTAAATTTTAGTCAGGTTGACAATTTACTTGATAGAATAGTCTATTCAGCGCAACAGCAGGAGATTGGTACATTTCAACTCCCTGGAAGCAAGATTCTTTGCCGGGAAAATACAACATGCTCGGGTGATGTTGATGCCGTAGCCGCAAAATTATATGCTGGTTATACTTACGATTTTTATTTTAATAATCATAATCGTGATGGTATTGATAATAAAGGCATGACTATCGTATCAACTGTTAATATCGGTCAGAATTATGCCAATGCTTTCTGGAATGGAACTCAAATGGGTTATGGTGATAACTATTCTAGAGGTTTGGATGTTGTTGCCCATGAATTAACTCATGCTGTAACTCAATTTCAATCGAATTTATTTTATCAACATCAGTCAGGAGCAATTAATGAATCCTTATCAGATGTTTGGGGTGAGTTAATTGATCAGACTTATAACTCTAATGCTACAAAATGGGAAATTGGTGACGAGTTAGTACGATTACAAGCTCGCACCACGCCTGTTCGAGACATGAAAAATCCTGAAGCTGCTCCTTTTAATGACCCCGCTAGCATGACAAGTTCTAAGTATTATCCTGGAATTTTGGATAATGGTGGTGTTCATATAAACAGTGGTATCAATAATAAAGCGGCCTACCTTATGACCGATGGTGGGATTTTTAATGGAATCACCGTAACCGGGTTGGGTATAACCAAGGTCGTTAAAATTTACTATGAAGTTCAAACACGATTTTTAACGCCAGGATCAAATTACCACGATCTCTACTATGCCTTAAATCAGGCATGTCGCGATCTATCAAATATAACTGGAAGTGGTGTTATTAGCTCTGATTGTATTCAAGTACAAGCTGCAACAGATGCAGTTAAAATGAATGATGAACCCGTAACG